>DSBM01000095.1 GCA_011049425.1 Candidatus Aminicenantes bacterium | reverse complement strand
TTCATCAATTAACTACATGACGCCTGTAGAATACTATGAACAATCATGTCACACTTAACTCAGTGTCCACCATTTCGGGGGAAGTCCAAGTTGGAGGGGCAAGAAGTTAAAAAAGTGGCACGGACGACCAGCTGGTCGCCCGTACTTGAAAAGAGGAGGCAGGAGGAAAACTGGCAATGGGCGATTGGCGGTAGGAAGCCAGTCGAAAGTCGAAAGTTAAATCTCTAAAAACTCTTTTAACTTCTTCCCTTTTCAACTTTGCAACTCTTCAACTCTTCAACTTTGATTATCCAAAAATCCGTATTTACATACTTACAAGCACCGTCCCCAGTTTTTCAATTCCTTTCCGGCCTTACTTTGCGGTCCGAGAGGATGGGAGTGTAGAGGGTATCAAAGGTTCCTCCCCGGGAGATATGACCCGCGACGCGTTCGGGATTGGTTTCCAGGTCCACGGGGTTTCCCTGCACATCCACGGGACGGCCCTGGTCATCCACGGGCGTCAATCCCGTGGGCATGGTGCCCACACCGTCTTTTCCATACGGACGGCCGTCGATCACCTCGCCCGCGGGAATCGGTTCACGCCTGGGGTTGAGTACTTCGCCGTCCGAGCGGAAAGTAAACGGAATGGCCCCGGGTCGCAGGCCGAACACGTGTTTGCCCAGGTTAAAGCTCTGGTCCAGTTGAATGCGGCGATAAGCGGCGATATTTCCCAGCATGGTCTCTTTTGAGGGATAAAAAATCGAGCCCTTGATAAAGTACTCGTCGCGTTCCGTGTTGTAGTCCAGGTATGCCTTTTCAGCGGCGAAGCGGCGCATGATCGCCGCCCGTTCGCGCAGGATCGGTTCCCGCACATTGCGCGGGGTGGTTTTCAAAGCTTCGTCATCAAAGATCTCTTCCAGAGAATGCTTTAATTCCAGGAGCGTTTGCAGATCATTGGCCGCTGCATAATTTATCAATTCCGCCTTGATTTCAGCAGGCATGACGCCGTACAGGTCAGCGCCCACCACGGAAGCGTAGAAATATTCCATCTCGCCGCGGTCCACGTTGGGATTGACGTAGTCGTTGAGTTGGGTCCACTGCGGCGCTTGTTTAGAATACCTGCCGTAATCCATCTCTCCCCAACCCGTTTCCCCCGGCAATTTGCGCTGGAACGACCAAACCGCGTCCACGGTGTTGCCCACCGCGGAATGGCACCCCAGGCATTGCATCAACTCCTCGGTGGTCTGCGGGCGCAAGTAACCGTCGCGGCGTTCAATGAACGCCGCCAGAATCCAGCCCGCGCCGTTGTCGATCCATCCCTTCCATTCCTTGCCCAGAACCGCGTCCGCTTCCTCTTCCGCGGGCGCGATATCCTCCAGGGTCACGGCTTTCCACTTGTACATGTAGCGGATCTCTTTGACCCTGCGCGAACGGGTACCAGGAAACTCAAAGCTTTCACCTGGTTCTCCGATCACCCCGTCCAACTCTGCGCCGCGCTCACCGTCCGCGTTCAGATCCACGTAATGAAGGGGGTGGGCGAACTCAGTCCCGACCGGGTAGAATCCCTTGTCAACAGCGACTTCCCCGGCCCCTCCATAGTAATGGGTCTCTTCAAACGCACGGTTCTTGATCTGTTTTTCCAACAGATCCAGGTTGTGCGCATAGGTATCGATATCAAAACGGCCTTCTTTTTCCTGGAACGGCCGCGGCAAGCGGATGTATATGCCGCTCACCGATCCGGTCAACGGCGTGAAAATAGCGTAAGGGAAAAAATTCACCGCAC
The DNA here is from genome assembly GCA_011049425.1 of Candidatus Aminicenantes bacterium. Classification (NCBI taxonomy): domain Bacteria; phylum Candidatus Aminicenantota; species Candidatus Aminicenantota bacterium. The sequence goes on along the minus strand of DSBM01000095.1, from coordinate 2,017 downwards.
GCCAGCCGGTGCATTCATCTTTTGCGTTCATGACAAAACCATCGGTGGCCACGTAGCCATGGCGACCGCCGTCGGTCGGGTCCGCTTCTTTCCAGGGGAAGAGGTCATCCGGGTTCAGGGCGGGCATCAACTGCATATCGCTGTCGCGGTTGGAGAGGTTGTTCCAACTGTCATCCTCTATCCCGCGCCCGCGGCTGTAAGCTTCCCGCCAGTTGTCGCGACGTACCCATTTTAGGTTGACGGGATCAGCGGCAGCCGGTACCGCGATCCCCTCCGCTTCCAATCGCTGCACGATCTGCTCCGGATGGGTGATGTTTTTCCAGTTGATAAGGTTGAGTTTGGGAGTGGGGAAGCTGAACAGCACCTGGTCTTCGCCGATGGGGAAGTTGTTGCCGTGACCGATTTGGGCCAGGTAATCGGTATGGCAGTATTTGCAGGCATTCTGCGTCCCGTAACCGGTCTCGATCCAACACTGCGCCGGAATGGCGGGGTCGGGGTTGAAACCGGGGCGGTACGCGGCGCCGGCTTTTTGCAGAAATCCCTCGGGAGCGATACCGTACTCCATGGCTCGCAAAGCGATCCACTCCGCCTCCAGGCCGGTCGATTGGGTCAAGGCGGCGACCTCCGGTGCATCATCACCGGACATAACCATCTCTTCACGGCGGACCTCCTCTTCCACTCCCGGCATGACCAGAAGCAGCAGACCCACCACAACCAGCATGATGACAAACGTCAGAATCCAACGCTGCTTTTTTTTCACGGCATCCCTCCTAGAATTTCAGTTCCACCCCGGTGTTCAGGACGTGCAACGGATCCTTGCCGCTGGTATCCTGACGCATGTAGTTCACCACCCACACCACATGAACCGATAGGGGCACGGCCGTACCCAGGTAAAACCGGTTGCGGTTGATCTTGTCTGCAATGGTATCGGCAAACGGCTCCGTGGCGATAAAAGGCTTGAGCACCAGCTTTCCCAACGTAACCTGGGTGGTGAAACGCAGGCGCAGGCGGAAACGCAGGTGGTTGTCGGCGCGGTCATTTTCAAACCCGCGGATCTCCGTGCGAAAGCGCGCGTCAAAACTCGTCTTCCGGGTCAGGGCCAATTTCCAGCCCGACTCCAGGGTAAAACGGTTTTCCTGCAGGTTGAACGTCTCCTTGTCCGTGGTTTCGCGTTTGTACAGTGCGGCAACGTAAGTGTGAGAGGAAAACTTCCACACAACACCACCCTGCCAGTTGTGCAAAAAGCCGTCGGTAAAGGTGATTTCATGGCAGCGGATTTCATTGGTGAACTTGAGCGAAACCTTTTTGTCTACCGTCAACGTAAGCGAATTGTTGATCCATCCCTGGTCTTCGGCGGGCAGGTTCGCCCACTGGATCAGAACCATGATCCCGATTGCGGCCGTTTTCAAGAGAAATGAGTTCTTCATGTGCCCTCCATTGCATGCACTCCTATTGCACTCCAATTGTAGTACAACTTGTCGTTTCATGCAATGGCCGCCCGCCACTATTTATGGTATCGTTTGAGGAATCGTTCAACTTCCGGAATCCCGCCCTGGAAAATCAGGTAGCCGTTATAGGGTTCCCTGGGGGTTGTCTCATCACTGACCGGCGTCAGCATGATACGTCTTACTTCGTCCAGATCCTCTGTTTGCCCCAGGGCCCATCCCAGCTTGATATAGGCCACCTCGGGCAACATGTTCTCAGCCGGCACCACGCCCTTGCTCATGAGATCGCGGCCCGTATCGTAGACAAACATGTGTACATATCCCCACAAGGTCTGCACGGTCATGTAAACGGCCACCCCTTTCCGGGTAGCCCTTTCAATGGCGGGATAGAGGGGTTTGTTGACATGCCCCAGGCCGGTTCCCGCGATCACGATCCCGCGGTAACCGTTTTCCACCAGGGAGTCGATGATGTCCGGTTGCATGTTGGGATAGTAGTAGACAATGGATACTTTTTCTTCAAAAAAGGGCTTGATGGTGACATCTCGGTCGCGGCGCCGGTGATTGAATGTTTT
>DSBM01000094.1 GCA_011049425.1 Candidatus Aminicenantes bacterium | reverse complement strand
GTGGGCGGAGACCGGTTCCGCAAAATGGGCGTGGAGCTGATTCATCACAACCGCGATTACGCGGTCGTGGGCGTGTTTGAGATCCTGTCTCAACTGGCACGATTTCACCGGCGCATGCGCCGGCTAGTTCGCGAAGCGGTTGACCGCAAAGCCGCCGCCGCTCTGCTGATCGATTACCCCGACTTCAACCTGAGACTGGCCCGCCGCCTGAAAAAAGCCGGTATCCCCGTTTACTACTACATCGCACCCACAGTCTGGGCCTGGCGCCCCGGCCGTGTCCAGCAACTGCGCCGGTATACCGATCATCTTTTCATTATATTTCCTTTCGAAAAAAAAATTTTTCGCGACGCGGGCGTCCGCCATACCTATACCGGTCATCCATTACTCTCCATGGTGTCGGTACGCACTCCCAGAGATCGGTTTCGCCGTCGCCACGGGGTGGATCCCCACGACCACATGGTTACGCTGCTTCCGGGATCACGCCCATCCGAGGTCGACCGCCTGCTGCCCGCCATGCGCAAGGCGGTAGAGAGGTTGGCCTGTGATCACAACCTGAAAGTTTTTTTATTGCAGGCCGACCACATCAGCGAGACGCAGATCCAGTCGCTTTTGTCCGGTTCTACAGTGAAGATTCGGGTAATCTCTCAAGGAGAACGCTTTGACTTGATCAATGCATCGGATCTGGTTTTAACCACCTGCGGTACATCCAACCTGGAAATCGCCCTGCTGGGCGTGCCTTTCGTGGCCGGGTACCGGGTTTCGTCCATGACATTTCGACTGCGCTTCCTGCTGAAAATCCACCGCTATTCTATCGTCAACATCCTGGCCGATGATGATGTGGTCGCAGAACTCATCCAGGATGATTTTACCGCTGAAAACCTGGCCATCCATGCGCGCGGGATTCTCGACCAGCCGGCGCATGCCGCCGCCATGCGCCGCCGTCTGGCTGGAGTCACCCGCTCTTTGTCCCGTGACGGTGACGCCGCGGACATCGTTGCCGGCCGCATGGCGTCAGACCTGTGCAACGCCGATTGACATTCGAAGGTCACTGTGATATTCGAAAAATAAAGTCATGGGAAGGATTATTGGAATTGACCTCGGCACTACCAATTCCGTAGTGGCGTACACGGAAGGGAAATCCCCGGCCATCGTCCTATCGGAAGAAGGCGACCGGATCCTCCCCTCCATAGTGGCCTTCACCCGCAAAGGAGAGCGGTTGGTGGGCACACCGGCCAAGAGTCAGCTGATCATCAATCCGGCCAACACGGTCCACTCGGCCAAGCGCCTGATGGGCAAGCGCTATTCCGAAGTGGCACCCTATCTTTACCAGTTCAGTTATGCCATCGTGGAAGGACCCGAAGACAGCCTCAAGATCTCTCTCAACGGCAACCTCTTCTCCCCGGAAGAAATCTCCGCCATGATCCTGCAGAAGTTGAAGGAGTCCGCGGAGCAATACCTGGGGGCGGCGGTTGACGGCGCCATCATTACGGTACCCGCCTATTTCGACGATTCCCAGCGCCAGGCCACCCGGGATGCCGGCCGCATCGCCGGCCTGGAAGTCAAACGCATCATCAACGAGCCCACAGCCGCGGCCCTCTCTTTTTCCCTTGACCTGGGTGGAAAACGTTCCGTGCTGGTTTATGATTTTGGCGGCGGAACCATCGACATATCGATTCTGCAAGTGGAGCAGGAGATCATCAAGGTCATGGCCACGGCGGGAAACACCAATCTGGGGGGGAATGACTTCGATATCATGTTGTGCAAACTGCTGCTGGACGAAATCCATGAGCAGTTCAACCTGGATCTATCCGAGGACAAGCTGGCGGTGCAACGACTGCGCGACGCTTCAGAAAACGCCAAGAAAGAGTTATCGTCACTGGAATCGACTGAAATCAATCTGCCGTTTATCGCCGAATCCAATGACGGTCCGGTTCATTTCCTTAAGTACATCACGCGATCGGAATTCGAGAACCTGATCGCGGACAAAGTTGAAAAAACCCTGCAGATCTGTGGCGTGTGCCTGCAGCGGGCGCAGGTAAAAAAGGACGATATCCAGGAAGTGCTGTTGGTGGGCGGATCCACGCGAATCCCAATGGTTCAGGCCAAAGTCCAGGAATATTTCGGCATGCCCCCCAACCGTAAGATCAATCCCGACGAAATCGTGGCCATGGGAGCCGCCCTGCAGGGATCGATTATTTCCGGGGAAAGCCGCGACATCCTTCTGCTGGACGTCACCCCCCTTTCACTGGGCGTCAAGACATTCGGAGGCGCGTTTACACGGGTCATCGACGCCAACACCACCATTCCCTGTAACCGCAACCTGGTGTTTTCCACCGCTGAAAACAACCAACGCGAAGTGGAAATCAACATCTACCAGGGCGAAAGGGAAATCGCCGAAGAAAACAAGCTTCTGGGACGCTTCCTTTTGAAGGGAATACGCGAAGCCCCCAAAGGAGTCCCCCGTATTGAAGTGACATTCAACATTGACATCAACGGCATCCTCATGGTCAGTGCCGTGGACTTATCCACCCGCAACCAGAAACAGGTGGTGGTATCCCACTCCGGCCTGCTCAGCGAGGAGGAGATCGAAAAACTGCGGGAAAATGCCGCAAAATACGCCGAAGAGGATCATCGCCGCCTGGGGGTCATTCGCGCCCGCAACCGCCTGCTCAACGAAATCTACACAGCGGAACACTACCTGGAAACCGCTCCCATAGCGGGAGATTTGAAAGAGACCGCCGTTGAACTGCTCACCCATGCCCGCGTTATCTCCAGCGGAAAAGACGCCGGCGCCATGGAAGCGCTCAACGCCGACCTCATGCAGGTCAACGAGCAACTGAAGTCCCAGCAGAACCGGGATAAAGAAAGCGCGCCAGCTCCGCAGAAGCCTCTTTCCAGCGATACCCGCCCTCTCAAGATCCCGGCAAACTGAACCCGGGCACTCTTTTTCAATACAGGCCGAGGTTATGCTATAATCATTTTTAAGCTGGAGGCCGATCCCATGAGTACCTTCTACGTAACGACACCCATTTACTACGTCAACGACATTCCCCACATCGGACACGCTTATACCACCATCATGGCGGACGCAATAACGCGTTTCCGCCAGGCCGAAGGTTATCAAACCTTTTTCCTTACCGGAACCGACGAACACGGCCAGAAAATCGAGAAAAGCGCCGAAGCCCAGGGCATCACACCCAAAGTCCTGGCCGACAGGGTGGTGGAGCGGTTCAAGGATCTGTGGCGGGTACTGGATATCCGTTACGACCGCTTCATCCGCACAACCGACGCGGATCACGTTGCAGGGGTTCAACACCTGTTCCGCAAGGTGCTTGAAAAAGGCGACATCTACCCGGGCAATTACCGCGGACAATACTGCGTTTCCTGCGAAGGATATGTCGCCGAAACCGCGACCGACTCTCCTTCCGGCAACAAGATCTGCCCGGACTGCGGCAAAGAGACCGAATTGCTTACCGAACGCTGCTACTTCTTTCGCCTCTCCGCTTACAGCGAGCGCCTGTTGAATTTCTACAGAGAAAATCCGGATTTCATTCGCCCCGTATCCCGCATGAACGAAGTGGTTTCATTCGTCAAGATGGGCCTGAAGGATCTTTCCATCACCCGTTCCACGGTAAAGTGGGGGGTGCCGGTGCCGGATGATGCGGAACAGACCATTTACGTGTGGTTCGACGCCCTGTCCAACTACATCACCGCCCTGGGCTACCCGGAATCCACCGCTGAATTCGCGCGGTTCTGGCCCGCGGATCTGCACGTGATGGCAAAAGATATCCTGCGTTTTCATGCCGTCTACTGGCCCGCCTTCCTCATGGCCGCGGACATCGAACTGCCGCGCAGAGAACTTATCCACGGCTGGTGGTTGAAAGATGAAAAAAAGATGTCAAAATCCCGGGACAATGTCCTGGACCCCCATATCCTGCTCAAACACTTTCCCGCGGACGCCATTCGCTACTTCCTGATGCGCGAGGCACCCATCGGCGCAGACGCCAATTTCTCTCACCAGGGATTCATTACCCGGATCAACACCGAGTTGACCAATGACTGGGCCAACCTGATTTCCAGGACCGGCGGCATGATCAGCCGCTACTTCAGCAACCGTTTCCCCGGACAAGCCGATTACTCATCAGCGGAAGAAGAGCTGCGTGAAGACTACCTGGAACTGGAGAATGAAGTCCGGTCCCATTTTGATGCCTATGCATTCAACCGCGGCCTGGAACGGATCATGGAGTACGTCAACCGCTTGAACCGCTATATCGTGGAATCGGAGCCCTGGAAAATGGCCGGCGACAGATCCTGTTACCCAAAGCTGGAGGCTGTACTCAAGACCCTGGTACGGGCGATCCTGTCGACCAACGCGCTGCTGGCACCGGTGATCCCCCATAGTGCGGCTCGAGTGAGAAAGTTTTTCAACCACGCGGATGAAAATTTTGGTTGGAAAGACCCGGGCGAAAGTTTTAGCGTCCAGGATGTGGAACCGCTTTTCCCCCGGGTGGATCCCAAGGAGTTTTTTGCCGAAGAACTGCGGGAAACCCAACCTCCCCAATCACCCAAGGAGGCTCAGATGAATGAAAAACCCCAAACCCCGGAAGGCATGATCAGCTTTGACGAATTCAAGAAAGTGCGCATGGTGGTGGCCCGCGTGGTCACGGCCGAAAAAGTGGAAAAAACCGACAAGCTGCTCCGCCTCAGCGTGGATACAGGCGACGATACCCGCACCCTGGTGGCGGGAATCGCTCAGTATTACACTCCCGAAGAACTGGTGGAGCGCAAGATCATCATCGTGGCCAACCTGCAACCCGCCACCATCCGCGGCATCGAGTCCAGGGGCATGATCCTGGCCGCAACCGACAAGGACGGCCGCCCCTATATCCCCGAAATCCCCGCGGACACTCCCGTGGGATCGGTCATGCGTTGAGTCGGGATTTGCTTTTTTTGGCGGGCCTCATTCGCAGACATTGCACCCCGATGAACCGCTTGGCTTCATTCTGAAAAACCCTTTGCCGGCACATATGATGCGGCGGGGACGCGGTCACCCGCTCCCCCGCCTCCAGGTCGCGTGTCTACGTGTCTATCTGATGCGACTCAGAAACCCAGTTCCTTCAGGATGTGGGTCGCCTTGCCGATCTTTTCGGTGACGAACAGCACGTAGCGGATGTCAACGGAAATGGTGCGCTGCTTCTCGTTGTCATACTGCCAATCGCCGTTCATGGCTTCCCAGTTGCCGTCGAACGCGATACCGATCATTTCACCACGGGCGTTGAGCACGGGACTGCCGCTGTTTCCGCCGGTGATATCGCAACGATGCACGAAGGCCACGGGAACGTCACCCAGGTCGGGATCCATCCAGCGGCCGAAGTCTCCGGCGGCATGGACTTTGCGCAACGCCTCGGGGGCGTCAAACGGCTCCTCTCCGGTATGCTTCTCGATCACCCCGGTAAGGGTGGTGAAGGGTTTGTAATACACGGCGTCCCTGGCCTTGTAGCCGGCCACCTTGCCGTAAGTGAAACGCAGCGTGCGGTTGGCATCAGGGTACAGCATTCCCCCTTTCCAGGCGGTGAGGGCCTCGATGTACTGCTTGCGCCGTTCCGAGATCTCGGCGTCAAACTTCTCGTTCTTTTTGCGCATCACCTCTGATTCCGGATACAGTCCGGCCGCCAGGTTGATAAAGGGATCGTCGAGGGCTTTCAACTTCGCAGTGGTCATGCCCTTGGCAAACAGGGTTTTGACAAACTCCACGTCCTTGAGTTTTGTGTCTTTATAGGCCTTTTCAACAAATGCTTCTTTGCCTTGATTGAGAATCGATTCCAATGCCGCTATCCGCCGCCCCTCGGGAAGGGCGTCCGCTTTCTCCAGGGCCAGGGTCAGCATGGCCTTGTCCGAGGGTTCGTAGTAGGCCATCAACATGAAATGCAGGCGCGAGACGGCGCGGGCGATCTCTTTTTCCGAAAAGGCGGGGTCACGTTCTTTTTCGGGTTTGGCCCGCTCTTCGGCCAGGTTGTAGATCTGGATTCCCAGCCCCATCATGGTGCCCCCCAGCATGCGCGAGAGCATGAACACGTCGTCATAACTCCGTGTTTCCGCCTTTTGGGCATACAAGGCACCGATCCTCTCCAGAAGATTGCCGTAACGGGCTTTCATCTTTTCATTGGCGTCAACAAACGCCTTCAACTCTTTTTCCTGTTGTCTTTTTTGTGCCAGGAAATCGATGCGGTTCATGTCCTCGATTTTGCCCTGATAATTTTTCATCACGTTGTTTAATCCCTTGATCATGCCCGCCACTTTCATTTTGGCGATCATGGAGTCTTTCTCAAAAGATTCCAGCAGGCTGATGACTTCCTGGAACAACTTGATACGGTCGGGATAATTGTGATTCAGGTTCTCGTCCACCGAATAAGAGGTGCGGTAGCGGGTGGTGGATCCCGGATAACCGAGGATAAAGGTCTGGTCCCCATCCTTCAGGTGGGACCTCGAAAGGCGGATCCAGTTGTCCGTCTTCAGCGGCACATTGTCCTTGTGGAACTTGCGGCCGGAGCCGTCGGGCGCCATGTAGATGCGCATAAAGGAAAAATCTCCCGTATGTCGCGGCCACATCCAGTTGTCTATGTCACCCCCGTAGTTGCCGATGGCCTTGGGGGGCACATACACCACGCGCACATCGTCATAGCGCTTATGCACAAAGAGGTAGTACTTTTTGCCGTTGTACATGGAGGCGACACGGGCCGTGATATCGGGCTTGCCTTTCTCGACGGCTTCCTTTATCTGCTTCATGCGTCGCCGGATCTGCTTGTCCCGTTTGACCAGGTCCCGGATGCGGTCGTAACGCAGGAACCGGTCCGTCACGTCTTTCATGTACTGGAATACTTCCGCCGAGTATCCGGGCGCTTCGATCTCTTCGGAAAGATCATTGGCCAGGAAACCGTTGGTGATCAGGTCCACTCCCTTGGTGGAAGCCCGCTGCACGGCGCCGAACGCCACGTGGTGATTGGTCAGCACCAGGCCGTTGGCGGAAACGATCTCCGATGTACCGCCGAATCCCAGCACCAGGCAGTTGACCAGGCTGGGCTTATCCGGTGTATAGATGTCACCGGCGCTGATTTCAAAGCCTTTCTTTTCCAGTTCGAGCTGATGCAACTGATCGAGCAGCCACATGCCTTCCTCGGCGTGGAGGGAAATGCCGATGCATGTTACCATCAGCAGCAATAAAAGTACTTTTTTCATGTCACTCTCCCAAGATATGGCGCAAGACCATGAGTGGTCTCACACAATGCAATACGCAATAACGCCCGGCGAAGTTTTCCCCGGAGGCAATCCCCGGATCGTTCTGGATGATGCCCTCATATCCGGTACCGCCTGCGGCCAGCGTTTGAACCCTCTTTGGTCGAATCCGCCAAACCTGTGAAACCTCACCGCCCGGTTTCACGTATTGAACTATATGGGAATTCCGCTAGGGGGAAATATATGAAAATCCTGGTAAAGACGTTGAGTGTTTTGTTGCTCTTTTTCCTGTTGACCGCGGGTCGGGCCCTGCCCGGCACGGATACGGAGAGCCGGGTAATTCCGGAATTGTTGAGCCCGGACAGCATCAATCTGGACGACAAGCAGGTTTACATCACCGAGGGACCCAAGGTCCGCATCTTTAACCGCGATACCCTTGAACAGGTGGCGGTATTCGGCAAAGCCGGTGAAGGCCCGCAGGAATTTCGCGTACTCCCGGGCCTGCCCCTGATCCTGAACGTGGAAGGGGATGAGTTGATGGTAAACAGCTTCGGAAAAGTGTCGTTTTTCTCCAAGTCCGGCAAGTTCCTGCGGGAACAACGCACCCAGGCCGGGTTTATCATCATGGCCCAGCCATTCGGCGAAAACCTGGCGTGCTGGGGACTGGCATTCGAGGACCAGACCCGTCTGCGCACCATTGACCTGTACGACCGGGAGTTGAAAAAACTGAAAAACCTGGTCAAGCAGAAAGACGAATTCCAGGCACCGGGACAGGGCATCGACATCCTGTCCTCATCCTTTACTTACTCGGTGTTGGGTGACCGGCTGTGGGTGGCCCATTCCCCGGAACCGCTGATCCATACTTTTGATCTGGAGGGCGATGCGGCGGAAACAATCCGGCTGGATATCCCTCGCCGCGACATGACCCGGGCCGACCGGGAAACCATCCTGAATTACCTGAAAACCGATAAAAGCACCCGAGAGCAATTCGACCTGCTCAAGCCCATCCGTTTCCACGACCAATACCCGGCCATCATGGCCGTTTTCGCCGCGCAGGGCAAAATGTACGTCATGACCTGGCAGCGCCGGGAAAATCGCAACGAGATCCTGGTCATGAACAGCGAAGGAAAAGTGGAACGTACGCTGTGGCTGCCCGTAGCCTACCTAAACGCCCTGCGTCCCGCGCCCTTCGCCGTCCGCGACAACCGGCTTTTGCAATTGAATGAAAACGACGACGAGGAATGGGAACTCCACATCACCCCGATCCGGTAATGGGGCCTCTCCTCAAGCCTGCATTTCGAGCAGGGATTGTCGCGAAATGGCGTAGATGGTTACAGTGACAAGGCATGCGACAGGAATTCTTTGAGGGCATAGCAGCGCTATGGCTGAGGGGAATGAGGGAGCTTAACGCAGTCGATGCGGCCGGATCCGTTATTGCAGCAGATCAATGTGAGAAATGGGGGCTAGACGACGAAGACCTCAATGGGTCTTGGCCGAAGTGGTGAGCGGTGACTTGTGCCCTCTGGGTATTTATGCCCGCGAGGGTACTCTCCTGCAG
>DSBM01000093.1 GCA_011049425.1 Candidatus Aminicenantes bacterium | reverse complement strand
TTCCGGGGACCCATGGTCTGAGACAGAATGGTCGGCTGAGGGGTACTCCCCGAAGACGAAAGCCGGCCTCGGAAACATCCCGAACATCCGCCATGGCCATCTTAAGCCGTCGAAGAACACCGAAGTGGTGAGCGGTGACCTGTGCCCTCTGGGTATTTATGCCCGAAAGGGTACTCTTAAAAAGCCTTTCCCTTTTTAAACCAGAGTGACGTGCAAACCCACACAAAATGGAAGAGAACCCAACTTTTCAACTTTTCCCTTTGTAAACCTTTTTCCACCAAGAAGTGTTTTATAAGTGTATGAACCCCGGGGTGATTGACCCCGGGGAATAACGGGAAACAAGACGTGGATAAAGAGGAAATGAACACCTTACCCCAATCCGAAAGCCAACGAGACGAAACAGGGGATCTGCTGGCACGCTCTCAAAAGGGGGATGCCCAGGCGTTTGAATCCCTGGTACGCCTGTTGCAGCCCATGGTGTTCCAGGTCGCGCTGGGGTTTTTCCGTGATCATGACGACGCCATGGAAGTGCTGCAGGACACCTTCCTGCGGGTCTACCGCAATCTGCACAAGGTGGACCACGCCGTGGGCCTTCGCGGATGGGTTTTCCGCATTGCCACCAATATCGCCATCGATCACTACCGGGCGCGGCGGAAACGCGGGGAACGGGAACGCAAGCTGACCCTGATTCAGAGTGGAATAACGGATCCGGCTCACAATCCGGAAGAACGAAGCGAACAGGAGGATCGCGTGAAACGCTTGCAGGCGGCGGTGGATCAATTGTCCACGCGTGAACGATCCGTGTTTGTCTTGAAACATGTCAACCACCTGAAAATGAAAGAGATCGCCGCCATATTGGATATCTCCCTGGGAACGGTAAAGTCCACCTATTTCCGGGCGGTCAACCATCTGCGCCGCGAGGTTGCGGCAGGAGGCGAGGCATGAAACGGAACGAATGTGAACGCATACGGCGGGAAATGGTATTGTGGTTGTCCGGAGAGAGCGACGGCATGGGTGTGGCACAGCATGTGGAAAGATGCCGGGCCTGTGCCCGTTACCTGGAGCAACTCCAAGCCCTGATGGGACAAATCGATATCCGCGAGCGCGAAATCGGCGCATCGTTGAAGGGCGTGGATTGGGAGGGCCTGGCCAAACAGGTGACCCGCCATGCCATGCAGCCGCAGGCCGTAAGCGAAACAAAGCGCCGGCGCCTGCCCCTGGCCGCGGTCCTGTTCGGGCTGGGACTGCTGACGGGATTCCTGGTTTTTCGTCATGGGAGTTACATCCCGGACGGTTCGCCGGCGGCCCGGCAGTTGTCCGACAGCATCCGCCTGGTGGAGACCGCCAAGGATCAACGGGAAATCGTTGATTTCCTGGGTCGCGTGCGCCTGTTGTTGACTGAACTCATGCACGTCCCGGATACGGAGAGGGAACGTGAAGTGCTGGCCGGCGCCGCGGCGCGTTTGCTGAGAGAGTACCGCTACCTGGGTCAGAACCTGACCCAGAGCCGGATCCAGGAAGCCCGGGGTGTGATGGAGCGGTTATCCTGGGTGCTCACGGAGCTATCCTATGACTTACCACCCAGCCGGGAACGGGTGGTTGCGGTAAAGCGCATGGTGGAGCGGGAACGCCTGCTTTTCAAAGTAAGGCTGATTGAGCGGGAACTGGAATCTCCCGCACGCGAGGTGTAAGATGAAACGAAGTTTAACGGCGATATTGCTGGCCCTGTTGCTGGGAGCCGCGGTTTCAGCCACCGTTTCCCCAGAAGATGTCTCGATGGAGCGCGCCAAGATCCTGCTGTTTGACAAGCAGTGGCGCCGGGCCCTGGCTGAAATCGACCGGGTACTGGAAACCCACCCCGATTTCGCCCCGGCCCTATATTACCGGGCACGTTGCCTGGCTGAATTGGGCCGGAAAAAAGAAGCCCTGACGGGGTACAAGCGTTTCCTGGAAATGAACGGTTCCGAAACTTTGCGCGAAGAAGCGCGCATATCGATGATCGACCTGGCTTTTTCCCTGCATTCAGGGGGCATGAAGGGATACCTGCAGACCATCCTCGACTTCCTTGATTCCCCCAGGCAAACCGTGCGCTTTTACGCGGCCCTGAAGTTGAGTTACCTGGATGAAAAGAAAACGGCCGCAAAGGCCGTTCCCGTGCTCAAGCGCGTGGCAAAAAAGAGGTCTGATCCGGACCTGGCGGACCGGGCCAAGATCGCCCTGTTGCGCATCGACCCGCGGCATTTAGAAGACTCTCCTTCAGATGTAAACGGTATGGACAATGCCATGTTGCGGATCGAGGTGGTGAACCACCGCACCGGCAAGCCTTCCCTAACAATCCGTATCCCGTTCATGCTGGCCCGCCTGGCCCTGGAAGCGCTGCCGGAGGCGGAACGCAAGGCTCTGCAATCGCGGGGGTATTCCCTGGATCGCATCATTCAAACCCTGAGCAGCAGCCGGGAAATCATCCGCCTGGAAACCGAAGACGAGGAAGTTCGCATCTGGGTGGACCACAAGTGAATTCCCGGGGTTTCCCCGGACTCGATCACATTGGAGGTAGATATGCAACGCAAGATCCGGGTAATGATGTTGGCGGCAGTCCTTCTGGCCGGGCCGCCGGCGGGATCGTTAACCGCCGCGTCCAAAACCGACAAGGATAACCGCGTGATCAAGTTGCTGGTGGTGGACAAGGCCAGCGGCAAAGAAGAAGTCAAATTGACATTCCCCGCTGCCTTACTGGAATGGGCCGCCGAATGCTGCAAAGATGAAAAGATCCAGCTGATGGGAGATTGCCGTATTTCCCTGATGCAATTGCTGGACATGCTGCAGAAAAGCGGCAATCAGACTTTGCTGGAAGTGGACGAAGAGAAAAAGCGGATCAAGATCTGGTTTGAGTAAGCGGCAAAGAGAGCGGGAAAGGGAAGCTTCAGCGGCCTGCCGGGTGCCTCCGGTTCTGCCGCCGCTTCTCCTTTCCCGCCTCTCCCTTAACAAACGATCCCCGCGGATCACTCCCCAGGCGCGTCGTCCCGGAATCGAGTGGTCCGGTGGGACCCGTCACAATATGGTTGTTTGCGCAAACGGGCGTGGTGCGGGTGCATCGGATCACGGCATTGTCATTATCCTTGATTTTCTTGCTCATTTCAGTTTTCCTGATTTTTACACATGTTAGGCTCTACATGTCCGACTGTCAAGGTCAGCTTGACATGAACCGGGATTGGGGTATACTGACACATTCCCCCCGCGCGTTTTACCGCTTTTTGTGTTGCGAAAACCCGGTCAGCGGATTCGCGCCCCGGCTTTTTTACCAAGAGCCATTCGTTGGGATCAAAGGAGGCAAAAGATGGTTAAACCCCATGGATCAGACCAACTCAATCCCCTCTATGTCCGCGATGATGCGCAACGAGAGAAACTGGAGCGGGAAGCCGCATCTTTGCCCGCCGTTACTGTGAGTTCCGCTGCCGCGGCCAACGCCGTGATGCTGGGCAGCGGTTATTTTACGCCCCTGGATGGATACATGAACCGTGAAGACGCCATGCAGGTGGCGCGCAGGATGCAAACCCGTGACGGCCTGTTCTGGCCCGTGCCCGCCCTGAACATGGTGGCGGATCCGGGAACCATTGAGGCGGGAGACCGCATCGCGCTCAGGGATCCCAATGTCGCGAATGAACCTGTGCTGGCCGTACAGACCGTTCACGCCGTGGAACGCCTCAGTTCCGAGGACAAGCGGGAGATTGCGCAAAAGGTGTTTCGCACCATCGACCCCGAACATCCCGGAGTGTCGGCCTTCATGGCCCAGGGTGATTACCTTGTCTCCGGCCCCATCCAGGTATTGAACTTCTCTTATTTCGCCACCGATTTTCCGGAAACCTTCCGCACCGCCTGGCAGATCCGCGAAGAGATTGACAAATTGGGGTGGAAAACCGTGGTGGCCTTTCAGACCCGTAACCCCATGCACCGCGCCCACGAGGAATTGTGCCGCATGGCCAGGGAAGCGGTCAATGCCGACGGCATCCTGATTCACATGCTGCTGGGCAAATTAAAGAAAGGTGATATGCCCGCGGAGGTGCGCGACGCCGCCATCCGCAAAATGGTGGAGCTTTATTTCCCCCCGAATACAGTTCTGATTACCGGCTACGGTTTTGACATGCTGTACGCCGGGCCACGCGAAGCGGTGTTGCATGCCATCTTTCGCCAGAACTGCGGCTGCACCCACCTGATCGTGGGCCGTGACCATGCCGGCTGCGGCAGTTACTACGGGCCGTTCGATGCCCAGGCCATTTTCGACGAGGACGTGCCGGAGGGGGCCCTGGAAATAAAGATCTTCAAGGCGGATCATACGGCCTGGTCGCGCAAACTCAACCGGGTGGTGATGATGGGCCAACACCCGGATCACACCAGGGAAGACTGGGTCTTTCTCAGCGGTACCAAGGTGCGGGAAATGCTTTCCCGCGGCGAAAGCCTGCCCGTGGAGTTCAGCCGCCCCGAAGTGGCCGCCATCCTGGGTGAGTATTATCGCTCCGTGGGAGATGGTTCCTGATCATTTAACCTGCATTTCTCACAACGATCTGCTGCAATGGCGGATATGGCCGCATTGACGGCGTTATGCTCGGTCATTCTTCTCAGCCATAGCGCTGCTATGCCTTCGAATAATGCCTGTCGCATGC
>DSBM01000092.1 GCA_011049425.1 Candidatus Aminicenantes bacterium | reverse complement strand
GGGCAGTTCCATCTGGTACTCCATCACGGTGGAAAAACGGATGCGCGACTGGCTGTTGCTCTCGGTGTTGTACTCAAACACCGACTTCATGCTGGGGGGAAGGTGGGAGTACTCGAACCCGCTGACAAACAATCCCGATGTCGAGGTCATCAGTTTAAAATAGAGGCGGTTGTTTTTGCGCAGGTTGTTGATGGCCCTCACCAAGTGACTGAGGCGGGCCGGGAAGTATTCGGACTTGTTGTTCTTGGCGTCGAAGCGCATGATCTCGTCTTTGTCTCCGACCAGGATAAAGAACTCGGATCCGGGCTTGAGACTCGGCGCCCGCAGGCTGGTCTCTTCCGCTACCTGGTTGCCGCGTTCGTTGCGAAAATGCAATTTGACCCGGATGGTCTCTCCGGGAGCATACACGTTTTTGTCCAGGATCACGTTTTCCAGGCGGGAACGGCGCACCACCTCCGAGCCGCTGATCTCGAAATCGAGTTTCTGGATCTTGACGCGCCGCTCGGGGTTATTCATTACAAAGTACTGAATGGCCATGATGAGATTCGAGAACTCGGTAAAAGCCGAAGTACCGCTGAACAGATCATCGATAATGATGTTTTTCTCGCCTTCGATAAACACCCGGCCCTGGACCCGGATGGAATTGAAACCGTATTGCTGGTATTCAGAGATAAAGATGTTTTCCAGGGAAATGGCGGTCAGGGCCGGCGTCAAAAGCGGATGATCAATCATTTCCAGGTTGAAACTGCGGTTGCGCCGTTTCAGAAACACTTTCATGGGGATCATGGCGGGACCGTCTCCCAGTTCGGCCTGCAGGCAGGAAATACGGTCCTGAATCACGGTACCGATCTGGTTTTTTGAAGCGGTCAGGCGGAAAGAATTCTGGTAGGAAGGCACCAGGGTTACGACCTCCGCCTTGTGCAGGGGGAAATTCACGGTCCCCAGGTTAAAAAAGGGATGGCCGAAAAGATACACCTTGTTGCCGTCCACGTGGGTCACGGTCCCGCTGGCGGAGTACTCAAAGTCGCCGCGAATCAGCGGTACCGCGGCGGCATCCGCCGGATGGATGCGGAACAACTCGTCGGAAGGCGGGGTACGGTCCAGCGCCCGCGTCACCTGCAGGGAGGAGGCCGGGGCGAACATGGTCTGCAACGGTCCCAGGGCTTGGGGATGGATACCCCGGGACGCGCCCAGCAATTGGATGGGAACGATCTCGGGTATGGGTGAAGTGGTGGTGCGCCTGACCAGCTCGTCGCGGATCATGGTGCCGATGCGCGCCGTGCTTTCGGGATCGAATTCCATCTTGATGTTGGAGATATCCACGGAATAGCCGGGAGACCGGTTCTCCGCGGACGCCAGGATGTCTTCTATCGGCGTCACCCCGCCGATCGGTTTGCGGGAGAAACTGAATCCGTATGCCACGGCGCCGATCAGCTTGCCGTCAATGTAAACGGGGCTGCCGCTCATACCCGCCACCACTCCGGATCCATCCAATAGCGGCGAAATCAATTCCACGATAATCAGGTTTTTGCCGGGAATGAACTTTTCAACAAAACCCAATACCTTGAAGTCAAACGTGCCGGTCTCGGTTCCCGCAAAAACGGTTCGCCCAGTGCCCGTCATGCCGGCGCGGACTTCGGATAGCTTCATGATCTCCATGGCGGTCAGCCGGGGAGAAACCGCCGCCAGCAGGACTGTGGCGGCAATCACGGCAAAAAAGATGCGTTTCATTCAGACTCCACGAACTTCCCAACCAACTGCATGAACTCATCGAACTTGAACGGCTTGTGAAGAATACCGTCTGCGGCAACGTGTTTCAGGGAGTTTTCGTTGAATTGATGGTCTCCGGTCATTATGACCACGGGAATGCCCGGATGGATTCGCCGGATGCGGGGAATGATCTGTTCACCGCGAATGGCGTCCAGGTTCCGGTCCAGCAGCACCAGGTTAAAGGAATTGTCCTTCAATAGTTCCAGTGCTTGCGCCAACGTGGCCACGTTGCTGCAAGCGATTGCCTCGCTGGAGAGAAAATCGCACAACAGTTCGCGGATCGAGGCTTCATCATCGATAACGAGAACCCTGCCGTTCGCCATTATTGAATGGTATGCGAAATCCGTGTAGAAATCAATATGGAGGGCAACTCCCGGGGACTCAAAGAAACCCGGATCGCCCGTTTCTGCGAACGCAGGCGCACGTGTCCGCTCCAGGAAGTACACACCCAGGGGATCTCCAAGGCGCGCAGGCGCGCGATTACCCGGCCATGGGGAAACCCGAACGGATTACCCGCGGCGCATGAGAACACCACCAGTTGTGGTGAAACAGCGGAAAGAAATGGTTCGCCCGAAGAGGTGGCGGATCCATGGTGGCCCGCCTTCAGCACCGCAATCCCCGGCCCGGAGCCGGAAGGCAGCACCAATTGCCGTTCCACTTCGCAACCCGCATCGCCGGTAAAGAGAAAGCGATGGCGTTCGTCTTCCACCATGAGTACCTGGGATTCGTCATTGTCCACGCCGGGCGCGCGGCTGAGCTTGTGCGGAAACAGGCAGGTGACCCGGCAGCCCGCCGTTTCCAATACCGTCCCCGCGAGCACACGGCGGATGCGCGAAACACCGTTTGCCGCCTTGGCCAGGCGGTGC
>DSBM01000091.1 GCA_011049425.1 Candidatus Aminicenantes bacterium | reverse complement strand
TATCCCGGCAAGCGTGTTTCTTTCCTGGGCACGCGCATCCATTGGATATGGCACTACCTGGTGCTGATGCTGATCCTGGTGCTGGGTTTGCGCAAGCGCTTTGGAGTCGAGTTCTAGCAAGGTTGAAGAGTTGTAAAGTTGGAGAGAAGGTGACAGGTATCAGGTGACAGGAGGCAGACGTAGGGGCGACCGGCCGCTCGCCCTTCTATCCCCATGCTTCTTGATTTTCCGGATTGAAGGGAATACGATTGTTTTCTGAGGGGCGAGCGGCTCGATTGTGTGGGGAGGAAATGCGTGAAAAAAAAGAACGTTCTCCTGATTCTGGTTCTTTTGATGATGCTGTTGTTGCAGGGCTGCGCGGTACTGGATGAAATAGCAGGCACGTTTGCCAACCTGAAACGCTTGAAGTTCCGCCTCGGCGCCATCTCGGACTTTACCCTGGCCGGGGTGGAGATCGGGCATATCTCGAGTTTGCAAAACCTCAATGTTGCCGACGCCATGCAATTGCTGGCGGCTTTCAGAAACCGGCGCCTGCCCGCCCGATTCATGCTGAATGTGGAGGCGCGTAACCCCAATGACGGAACTGGAGGAACCCCGAGAACCGTTTCCACGCTGACCCGTTTTGACTGGCGTTTGCTGATCGATGATCATCCCACAGTCAGCGGGGGTATCGATGCGCCCCTGGAGATTCCGGGAACGGGACAAATCAGCAATATTCCCCTGCGCCTGGAACTGGATCTTTACGAGTTTTTCGGTCAAAGGGGATATGAAAACCTGTTGAATCTTGCCCTGGCACTGGGAGGCCGCGGCGGAGACATATCGCGGGTGGCTCTGGATGCCCAGCCCGGGGTGTCCACGCCTTTTGGAGCGATCACTTATCCCGATCGCATCACCATCATCGCCAAGGAATTCCGCTGAGTCATCAGAGCCGGCGATATGTCTTTTGGTAAAATGCGCTGAAAATCCCGTGTCCGCGAATCTGTGGATGTGGAAAAAGAATTTTTTGCGTATGTGATATGATACAAGTCAATTTTGGTCCGAAAAAATGACCTTGAAAGTTTATGTGATTTCCGACGGGACCGGCAAAACCGCCGAAGGGGCGTTGAAGTCCGCCATGGCGCAATTTGGCGAAACCGACACGGAAATCAGGGTCCGCGCCAAAGTCCGTACCGAAAAACAAGTCGAGCAAATCATTGATGAAGCCAAAAACAACAACGGCTTTGTGGTGCATACCATTGTGTCCAAGAACCTGCGCGATCGCATCCTCGCCCTCGGCCGCTTGAATGAGGTGGAAACCATCGATCTCATGGGGCCCCTGTTGGCGCAGTTGTCCCGGCAACTGGATTACTCACCGCTGGAAACCCCCGGCATGTTCCGCAAACTGAATCGCGCCTATTTCCAGCGCATCGAGTCCATGGAATTTGCTTTCCGCCATGACGACGGCAATCGTGCCGAAGAGATCGACAAAGGCGAAATCATATTGATCGGAGTATCAAGGACATTCAAGACGCCGTTAAGCATTTATCTGGCGTTCAAGGGTTGGCGGGTGGCAAATGTTCCCATTGTCCTGGGGCTTGATCCTCCCCCAAAGATATTCAATCTTCAGGGCGTGTATGTATTCGGACTCACAACCTCTCCCAAGAACCTGGCTGAATTGCGCAGCGTACGCGACCAGTACCTGGGCGGAGCAACGGGGCAGTATTCCGATATCGATTACGTGCGGGCTGAACTACGCTATGCCTGCAAGATTTTCGAGCGTATCAGGGATTGTCAAATCATCGATGTCACCAACAAACCCATCGAGGAGATCGCCTCGGACATTTTGGCCCGGATCAAGAGCCGCGGCGGAAAGACCAGGCCCAACGGGTAACTGTTTCCGCGGTTTCCAGCGCAGATTCCATCCAATCACCGCCGGAGGTTATGTGCTGATATTTGCTGATCAACAGATGATCAGAACATTATTTCCAGTTCCAGCATTGTCCGGCTGAGGGCGATCAGGGGCAGCAGGCCGGCCTGGACCGCCGCCTTCAGAGCCGGGTTCCGGATAATCAGGCGTGCCAGGGGCGGCGAGTAACGGTAATAGGCCTGAACAAAATCACGGCCCGGGTTGTGTGTCATCAGGAATTGATCACGGAAATCACGCAATAGAACCACCTGGGCGGCAAGGGGTGAACCGAACGCGGCTGTGGCGATAAAGCACCCCCTGGCGCCGTTGCCGTCGCCATTGTCGTTCCCGGAACTGCGGGATTTGATCTGGATGGTTGCGGCGAAAGTGGTACGGTTGTTAAGGGTATAGTCGTCGTTTTTCAGCCCGTTCACCGTGATGATCATGCCGATGTAGTAGGTCCCGGCCGGCACGTCATTGGGGATGGTGGAATTGATATCAAAAACCGAGCGGGTTTCCCTGGCCAGGGTATCCCAGTTCCAATAGGAGCCGACCTGATAATCATCTCCGGTGATGTTGCGGTCCGTGGAAAGGAAAACGCGGATCCGCACATTGGATGCAGGCAGGAAGCCGATGTTTTCCACGGTGATGTTCCTCAGGCTGATGGCATCACCCGGGTAATAACTGGATTGATTCGCCGTGGCGTTTTTCAGGCCGTTGCCGGCGTAATAGGATTCGACGCCTACATCAACCGTGTTCTTAATATTTGTACGACTCTGGTAATTGCGGCGCAGGCAATATGCATCAGCAACGTGGATACCCCGGCCGTCCTCAATGATATCGTGGTAATAACTGTGGACTACGGTCAATTGATCGTAGTCATAGGTTTCGTAATAACCCCAGTTTCCCGCGGATCCACGCTGCATGCCCCAAGTATGGGCCATCTCGTGCATGACTATAGGCCGCAGGAGGACGACATCGTCGTTTCCCCAGGCGGCCTCTTCGTTGTCCGTCCATTCATAAGCGGGGTTGAACATGATATCCGACTCCAGCAAAACACCGCAGGGACTTCCCGACCGCCACCAATGGTGTGCCCAACCGATATATCCGTTCCAACCGACCCCGTAGATCCTCTGCAAGTCGGCTTCCTTGACCCATCCGCACACTTCATTGCGGTTATTGTGGCCGAATTTTCCGTCACTGGGACTCTTCTGGTAAATGGCCATGAACCGGTTCCAGGTGTTCCGGGCCGCTTCAATGGTATCGTAGGACCACCACTCCGTGGGAACGGTCTTTATGACAAACGGCAGTGTGTGGTAGCCGCAGTACCCCAGGGTGCCTCCCAGGGGACGACTCGATTCTTTCCCAGGGGGAATGATCTCTGATTGATCGGGGATTGGCTGTTCCTCCATGGCGGGGTATTCATCTCCAGTGATCCAGGTGGTGATGGAAGTCCCGATTCCTTCACGCCGAAGCAGCGGTTTTCCGACTGGTGCGTTCAACGCCACCTCGCGGGTATAATGAATGAATTCTTCCAGGGTCAGGGGCGCCCCGGTGTCGTTGGGCGTTTTTAGTGCAGATGCCGGCATGGAGCCATCCGCCGGGTGATTGGGGACGGGGGGAGGGGCGGACAGGGTTTCAGCGGCGATTGAGGCGGTATCGTTGACCGGTGAACCGTTGCGGATAAAAGAGACCCGGGATGTACCGCTGATCAGTCTGCCGTCTCTATCTCCATGAAAAATTCGGTTGCCCGCCGTCAGAACATACTCTTGCGTGGTTTCCACGTCCTTTACCACGTTGAACATCCCCTGGGGTCCCCCGATCAAAGGATTTGCGTACGTTCCGCCGTCATCGTTCACAAACAGGAGGTAGCGGCGTTCCGGCTCAAACGCGGGTGCGATGCTGACTCCGAGGCAGATGTCCCCTACACAGCCGCCTGCATGCTCCAGGATAATGGTCGTGGAGTCCTTCTGAACGGAACGATGGGTGCCGTGAACCATCACAATGTCGCGGAAATAGACTTCCGTGATAATGAAAGTTCCCTGTGAGTTGAAACGGGTTTCCAGCCGGTCCACCGTGCCCACAAAGACCAGGTCCGCGCTGTTGGCGACCTCTTTAAAGGAGAGTCGAAGATGCGATGCTTCCGCAGTGCTGATCAACAGTAGTAACAGTCCGGCTGTTCCCAACCAGAACGGGAACCCTTGACATGCATACGCACAACGGTTTTTGCTCCTGAACATGAACGCCTCCGATCCGCAATTATGCGGCGGTTATACTTGGTTGTCTATACTAAAAAAGTAGTTTACTTCCGGAACAATTCCGGAAGAAAAAGCGCTTGAAAATTGCCGGAACACGCTGCCGGCGGTGCGCGGCAGAATGCTGCAGATCGCCGGGGTTTATTTCTCGACTTTCAGTACGGTCTTGATGGCCTCTTCGAATCCTTCTTTGGGCATGGCGCCCATGGCCATCTGCGGTTTGTCATCCTTGGGGATGAAGAGGATGGAGGGGATGCTCTGAATCTGGAAAACGGCGGCGAGTTCCTGTTCGGCTTCGGTATCTACTTTGTAGATGTCTACTTTGCCCTCGTACTCTGCTGAAAGCTTTTCCAGCACGGGGGCCACCATCTTGCAGGGGCCGCACCAGTCGGCATAGAAGTCGATGATGGCAGGGCGATCCCCTCTGAATTGCCATTCCTTGCTATTCTCATAATCGAATACCTTTTCAATAAACGTATCTTTGGTCAGATGCTCCATTGTTTTTCTCCAGGGTTGGATTGGTTAAAAAATAATTATATCAAAAAAAAGAACCCCGGTCAACCATAGAGTCGACACCATAGAGTCGTCACCCGGGTTCATATTGGGGAAGGATCAGGGCGGGCCGGGGGAGGGATCCGGTCCGCCCTGGAGGGTCCTTACTTTCTGCGGCTGCGAGCCGTTTTTTTGGCGGATCCGGACCGGGAAACGGACCGGGAAACGGACCGGGAACGGCTGCCTGATGAACGCCCTACAGACGTACTCCGTTTCGAACTCGAGCGGCTGATTGTCGACTTGCGTACCACCCGGCTGGAGCCTTTCTCTGAATAACTCTTTGGAGCCAAGCGGGAGCGCTTAATGGTTCTGCTGCTGGAAACGGGATAGTGATTGCCCCGGTAACGTTTGTCTGTTCCCTGGTCGCGGCTTCGCGGAGCGTAGCGGCTCGTACCCCGGCGGGTGCTCAGATGATCCCGGTTCACCCGGGATTCAGATCGATAGCGGTACCGGCTATCCAGGTGCCGCTTCTGCAACACCCGGCTGCGGTGGCGGTAGTAGTCGCGGTTGGAGCGCCGGTTGTGAAAGTAGCGGCGATAGCGGTCACGCAGATAGCGGTTGTGATAGCGATTGTAGCTGTAGCGGCGGTAATGGTTGTAGTAGTAGTTGAAGCGCATGTAACTGTCGTAGTAGGGAAGACCGAAACAGGAGAGGCGGATGAAGCGGTTCATGGAGACCAGGCTCCAGTGCAGGCGGTGCCCGATACGGCTGAGTTCATAGATGGGAATCACAAAGACCCTGGGGCCAACCAACACGAAGTACACGTCCCGGTACGGGTGGGTCCAGTAGTATACCGGGCCGTTGTGACGGCTCAACCAGGGCCGGGCGCTCTCATAGCCGTAGTCGTAATTGAGGTAAGCATCGTTGTAGTTTTCGTAAGGTTCGGCGTAGTCGTCGCCATAATACCCTTGGGCGAATCCGGTTCCCGTTGCCAGGATCAGGATCAACATAATGGCTTTCAGGTGTTTCATTTGGCACCTCCTGCCAGATGGAGAGCAATATCGTTTCCAACCCGGAAAGGCAAAAGGTGTGACAAATTCCGGACAGTATCGCAGTTGACTTTTCCATGATCTTCATCTATGTATGACCATTGATGACAATTGCTTGTCGCAGGCTGAATCCACATTCCCGGGTTCAACGCAAGGGTTTTAAGGAGAAAAGAGATGACATATTGCCGCAGTCTGATTACATGGGTTGCCATCCTGCTTCTGTTTCCCACAGCCGGTTTTGCGGAAGTAGCGGAAGTAATAGATGACGCCAGAATAAAAGACAGTTGCACCATTATTACCGTGGGCCGGCTCGCCAGCGCCGACGGATCGGTCATGACCTCCCATACCTGCGATTCCAACTACCGTACCTGGATCGAATTCGTTCCCGGAGGGACACATAAACCGGGCGAAAAAACGGCCATTTACAAAGGAAGCATGCACAACTTCTTTGCCGGCGACAAACGCGTGATAAAGAAACTGGGCGAGATTCCCCAGGTTCCCCGAACCTTCCGTTTTTTGAACACCGCGTATCCCTGCATGAACGAACACCAATTGGGCATGGGGGAATCCACCTTTAACGGGCGCAAGGAATTGAAAAGCGATAAGGGCATATTTCAAATTGAAGAACTGCAACGCATCGCCCTGGAACGTTGCCGCACCGCCCGTGAGGCCATCCGCCTGATCGGCCGGCTTATCGAGGAATACGGATATTGTGACAGCGGGGAGTGCATCACCATTATCGATCCCAACGAAGCGTGGCAAATGGAGATCCTGGGTCCGGGCAAAGACAAATTGGGCGGGGTGTGGGCGGCCCAGCGCATTCCCGACGATCATGTGGGGGTTTCGGCCAATATCAGCCGCATTGCTGAACTCGACCTGGACAACCCGGACTACTTTATGGCGTCTGAGAACGTGTTCAAGCTGGCCGAAAAAAACAAGTGGTGGGACCCGAAAAAAGAACCTTTCAAGTTTTACAAGGCCTATGGCGACAGTTACTCGGGCAAGCCCTTCACCATCCGCGAGTACTGGGTGTTTAGCCGATTGGCGCCGTCGCTGAACCTGGACTTTAACGCGGACGAGTTGCCGTTCAGCGTAAAACCGGAAAAGCCGGTCTCATTGCAAAAGATGGTTGAATTGTTTAAAGCCGACTATGAAGGTTCGGAATACGATATGACCAGAAACCTGATGGTGACGCAGAAAGACCGCAAAAGCGGAGAAGAGGAAACCGTTAAGAGCCCGGCGGTCAATGCCTGGATGTCCCGCCACATGCGCACCCTGCTCAACACCCTGAAAGAGGATGTGGTCGTGCGGCACCGCCCCATCGCGGTGGAGTACTGCGCCTACCACACCATCGTGCAGGCCCGGGGCTGGCTGCCCGATGACTTGGGCGGCCGTGTCTGGTTCGGCCTGGACAATCCGGCCATGACGGTAAAAGTGCCCCTGTACATGGGCATGGAAGCGGTATTGCCCTCTTACAAAGTGGGATCACAAGAGAAATTCCGCCGTGATTCCGCCACCTGGGCGTTCCGCCGCGTGGCCAAGTTGGCCATGATCCGCTGGGACCTGTGCCGCGAGTTGGTTGAAAAGACAATGCGGGAGTACGAGCAAAAGGCCGACCGCGAAGTGCCGCGCCTGGAAGCGGATTACATGGAGCTCTATCCCACGGACCCCCGGGCCGCGAACCGCCTGCTTACGCAATACTCCCACCAGTTCGCCGATGCACTGGTCAACCGCTACTGGGACCTGGGCGATCATTTGTGGAACTTTTACGCCCGCGGTTTCTAGCAGGAAAAGTTG
>DSBM01000090.1 GCA_011049425.1 Candidatus Aminicenantes bacterium | reverse complement strand
TATGGCGCGACTTTCCCCGGCCCTGGATGACCCGGATCCGGGTTTCATGGCCACAGTATTTCCCATTATGGAATCATTGCGCCGCTTCATGGAGCTGCCCGCCCGTTTCCTGCTGCAATCGCGTCTGGGAGTAAAGGGGAGAGGGGCTGAGCTCTACGTGGCGGCCTGCCGTGCCAGTGGAGCGGAGTCAGTGTTGTTGCCCGCCGCGGCCGCGGCCTGCGTGGACTGGCGGTACCTTCAGGCCCAGGGCATCACCGTCAATTTCCTGCGCTATGAACCGCCGGTGACGCCTCAGTTCTGGGGAGATTTCCGCGGCAACCTGTCGATCCTGGATTGCCTGTTTTGTGTTGGCCCCGAAGCCACGCGGCAGTTGATCTCGACCGGGTCGCGCGTGGAACCGGTTACTTGACCGGCCCCGCCCGCCAGGTGTCCGAGTCCAAATGGTGAACCAGGCGGAATTCATTGCCTTCAGTCGTCAAGACGCGAAACTCTTCGCTTACTGTTCCGGAAACAGATTGCACCCGCCGCTGTTCCAGGATGCGGCTGACGTGGTGGCGGCAACCGTCCCGGACGAATTCCAACGGGCGGTCGTCTGCGCGGTAACCGCTGTGGGTATGAACCTCCACGATCTGCTTTTCAGGTGAGCGTTTGCACAAGGTCGGTAAAACGGCTCCATGCCATGGCCGGCCAGGTCTCAGCGGTCAGCGCTCCGCCGGCCCGGGTGATCATGGAAACCTTGGCCGCGGTCTCGTCACTGGCGGCTTCGTAGATGTCCATGAAATCATACGGACCCAGCAGCGCATAGTGTCCCAGCCAGCGGACATCGGGACAGCGCTCATCCACCAGCTTTTTCCAGGCTTTGCCGATGGCTTCGCGTCCCTTGAGATTGCCCGATACTTCGGGCGCCAACTTGGTCATCAATACATATACTCCCATTGGTTCCCCCTCCGTGTGAATTCCCCTAATTAAGGGATCTATACATAGTATGCGGGCAGGTGGCCGGGATTTCAAAAAGACAGAGTTGGAAAGTTGCAAAGAAGGTGACAGGAGACAGGTGACAGGAAGACACGGGGAAAAGAGAAGTTGAGCAAGTTGAGGGCAGGGGAGAAGCGGTCCTTGGCTATTCGCCATTAGACAATAATTCAACTGGGGAACGTCTGTCTTTTATCACAGCTCTCCGGGTAGCTTCATCACAGAACTGTCAGTTACGTCATCACAGCTCGGCCGGAAGTCGAAAGAGCTTCCCGGTCGGTTACTTGATCACGAGTTTAATTCTCCCGCCATACGCGTGGGGGAGAGGAGTTCCCGCAATTGTTTCGGGGAAAGCAGTTTCTGTTCCAGTACCAGGTCGGGGATGTTGCGTCCGGATTCCAGGGCTTCTCGCGCCAGGCGCGAGCAGATTTCATATCCCAACTCCGGTACCAGGGCGGTGACCAGCCCGATGCTGCTTTCCACCAGGCGGCGGCAATGTTCGGCATTGGCGGTAATGCCGGTGATGCACTTGTTTGTCAGGGTCTCCATGGCGTTGGCCAGCATCTCCATCGACTCAAAAAGGCTCTGCACGATAACCGGCATCATGGCGTTCAGTTCCAACTGGCCGGCTTCCGCCGCCAGGGTCACGGTGAGGGCGTTGCCGATCACTTTGTAAGCCACCTGGTTGACCACTTCGGGGATAACGGGGTTGACCTTGCCGGGCATGATGGTGGACCCCGGCTGGACCGGCGGCAGGTTGATCTCGTTCAGTCCCGCCCTGGGGCCGGAAGAGAGCAGGCGCAGGTCGTTGGATATCTTGGACAATTTAACCGCCAGGCGCTTGAGCGCGGACGCGTACATCACGAAACTGCCGGTATCCTGGGTGGCCTCGATCAGGTCCCGGGCCCGGACCAGGGGCAGTCCCGAAATCTTGCTCAGGTGGGGGATCACGGCGCGCCGGTATTCCTCCGGGGCGTTGAGTCCCGTACCGATGGCTGTCGCCCCCAGGTTGACCTCCAGGAAGAGAGAGACGTTTTCCGTCAAGCGCTGGATCTCTTCTTCCAGGGTGACGGCCCAGGCCTGGAAAGTCTGACCCAGGGTCATGGGCACGGCGTCCTGAAGCTGGGTGCGGCCCGTCTTTACGATTTCATTGAACGCGACACCTTTTTCCCGGCACGCCGACACCAGGCTGTTCAGGCGCCGGATCAAGCGCTGGTTAAAGCGTAGCAGCGCCACCTTGACCGCGGTGGGGAATACGTCATTGGTGGATTGGGAGCGGTTGACGTCGTTATTGGGATGGCAGTGCTCGTAGTTTCCCCGGGAATGGCCCATCTTTTCCAGGGCGCGGTTGGCGATTACTTCATTGGCGTTCATGTGGCTGGAGGTCCCGGCCCCGCCCTGGATCATGTCCACCACGAAATGATTGTGCAACCGGCCCTCGATGATGTCCTCGCAGGCGGCCTGGATGGCTTGGGATAATCCCGGTTCCATAAGCCCGGCATCGGTGTTGGCGCGGGCCGCCGCCTGCTTGACCATGGCCAGGGCGATCACCAGGTCGGGGAAATGGCCCAGGGCCACGCCGCTGATGGAAAAGTTTTCCAGTGCGCGCAGGGTCTGGATGCCGTAAAAGAACTCATCGGGAACATCTCTTTCACCCAGGAGGTCGTGTTCCCTGCGGGTACGGCCGGATTCGTACTGGGCCGCCGCGTGGAGCGAGCGCCGGTTGGCCAAACACATGCGGCGCGAGATGACGCGGGCGATGTGGGAAAACACCTTGGCCGTAAGCGGAGCGAGTTCCAGGAAGGATTCGCGGGGAATGCGCACGGCCTGGACCTCCCGAGCGGCCAGGGCCGTGGTGGAATGCGGGGTTTCATCCAGGATCGAACCTTCACCCAGAAAATCTCCGGGACCGAACCACGCCAGGCGTTGTTTATGGCCGCCGGGTGTGTACTGGACCAGCTCGACATTTCCGGCAAGGATGACGAAAAGGTGGCGGCGGGGTTTCCCCCGGGTGAAAAGCGCTTCGCCGGCGGGCAGGTTCACAATGGCGGCATCGGTTGCCAGGCGGACCAGCTCTTCTTCAGTCAGTCCCTGGAACAACTCCACTGCACGAATCTTCAACAACAGGTCTTCCCGGTTCATGAAACCTCCCTTGTCTACCCGCATTATAAGTACATTCCGTTTCCAAAGATGTCAAGTCCGGTAAGCCTTTGTCTTGCTCCGCAAGAAACGCTGTTTTCCTTCCAGACCGGAAGTGTAATTTCGTACCATTGCGGGGTTCTAAATTGCAATCACGGACGAAATCGGCCAAAAACGCATGTATCATGTGGCTGGTTGCAGAGAGTGCAAGCGAGGTGAAACATGATGAAAAAGATGATTTTAATTGCGTGTGTGTTGGGGCTGCTCCTGGTATCCCAGTCGGTTTTTGCTGCGGGTGAAAAGACGTTTGATGTCAAACCCGGACAACGCCTGGTAGTGGATCTGAAAGCCGGGGGCAAGATCGAAGTGACCGGCTGGAAAAAGTCCAGTGTCATGGTAAAGGTTATCGTGAAAGGAAAAGTGAGTCAGGATATGCCTTTCATGGTGCGTCAGACCGATGAAGGCGTTGAAGTGGAAACCCAACTGGGCGCCGGATTTGAGAAATGGTCGCGTCACCATGGAGATCATGTGCTTAGGGTGCAGGTGCCTGAAAAATTCGATCTCAAGTTGCGCAGCCTGGGCGGCGCCATTCAGGTAACCGGCGTGAGCGGTGAGATCTCCGTCAGGACCATGGGCGGCGACCTTGAGCTGGAGCGCCTTGGCGGCGTGGTCTACATGAAGACCATGGGAGGTGATGTGACCCTGCGGGATTCCCGCGTGGACGGCGAAGTGCGCACCATGGGCGGCCGTGTGCTGTTGGAAGACGTGGTGGGAGATGTCAAGGGCTCCTCAATGGGAGGCAATGTCATTTACCGCAACGTAAAAAGGAAAAGCGGTGAGGGCACAGCCGACGCGGTGGTTCGTATCTCCACCATGGGTGGCGCCGTGAATGTGGACGATGCGCCCAAGGGGGCGGACCTGCATACTATGGGCGGACAGATCGCGGTCAAGTCGGCCGCGGAGTTTGTGAAAGCCAAGACCATGGGCGGAGACATCCTGTTGGAATCCGTAGACGGCTGGATTGAAGCCAAGACCCTTTCCGGGGACGTGAGGGCGCGCATGGTGGGCGACCCCTCGAGCAAAGATCGCCACGTTGAAATCACCTCTTTGTCCGGAGATATCGAGTTGACGGTTCCCGCCAAATTGTCCATGGATGTGGAAATCCGCATCACCATCTACAAGAACGGGCATAATGAATACCGCATCAAAGATGACTTCAACCTGGAAAAAAAGGAAGACAAAGAGTGGGTGGAAAAGGACGGCAAGCAACTCAAGGTGCTGCGCGCGACCGGTCGCACCGGCGATGGCCGCAACAAGGTGGTACTCAAAACCATCAACGGGAATGTGACCCTGCGCAAGGCGGAAAAATAGGCAAAAATACCATGTCAAGACTGGTAAAATTACTGGCCTTACTGGTGTTGGCGTGGCAGTTCGGCTCGGGCCTGGATGCGGCTGACCGCGGAAAGATCCGCTGTACGGAAGACAACGACCGTCTCTCGTTTTCGCGAGGCGATTCGCCCCATATCCAACTCAAGACCCATTCGGGAACCGCTGAAATCCGGCGCTGACGGCAGCCACCGCCGGCACCTCTGTATAGAAAAAAAGGCCGCTCCGTACGTAGCGGCCCTTTTTAGTTGGAGAGTTGGAGAGTTGGAAAGAAGGTGAAAGGTATCAGGCGGCAGTTGACAGGAAGGAAAATGCCTTGTTTTTCATCACAGAACCCGGAAGTTTCTTCATCACCAGGGCGCCTTGGCGCCTCATCACAAG
>DSBM01000089.1 GCA_011049425.1 Candidatus Aminicenantes bacterium | reverse complement strand
GTTCGCTTATGCTTTATGCCCTGCGGGTATGTATGCCCTCTGGGTACTCATCACAACAATTTCTCGCTCATCATCTATGCGGATTTACCCACACGAAACGTAATAGAACCCAACTTTTCAACTCTGGTTACAAATACCCCAGCGATTTCAGCAGTTTTCGGGCTTTTTCGCGTTCCTTTGCTGGATCCAGGTCACCCCGTACCAGGCCGGCGTGTTCCAGCAGTAATGATCTGTTTCCGCGTCGGATCACCTGCAGCCGCGCGAACAGGCGGCGCACGATAGCGGCATTGGCAGCGGCCACGTCTTTTGCGGCCGCGGGATCCAGGGAAAAATCGAACAAGTGAAATTCGGGCTCACCCTGCCTGCGGTCCACCACCAACTGGAATCCTTCGCTGAGCAGGCCGTCTACACCGGTCCACGCGTTCAGCACATTTGAAAAATAGTCAAAATAGACTTCGCGGTCCGGCAGATGATTCCCTCGAAAAATCCCGGCGTAACTGACACCCTGCATGAACGATGTGTCATGAACTTTGAGCAATTCCACCAGGGTCGGGGTCAAATCCAGGTGAGAGATCACGGTTGCAACACGTCGGCTTTTGGGAATGCCGGGACCGGAATAGATCAGGGGAACGCGTACCAACGGCGGATGCACCGCGCGGCCGTGGCCGTACATACCGTAGTCTCCCAGGCATTCGCCGTGATCGGCTGTAAACACCACCAGGGTTCGGTTGCGCTGCCCGCCGGCATCAAGGGCTTTGAGAATCGCGCCCACGCGATGGTCCACGGACTCCACTTCGGCGCGGTACAGGGCATTGACGTAGTTTTGTTCCGCGTTGCTCATGCGGTTGTTATCCAGCTTGGCGCGCAGGCCGGCGTTTTTAAAATCAGAATAAAACGTCCAGGGTTGTGGCAGATTGCCGGCGCCGGCGTCCACCGCTGCGCGAAAACGCGCCGGCGGGTCATAGGGGGAGTGGGGGTCGAAAATCCACTTGAACAGGAAAAATGGTTGCTTGGGATTCGTGTGCAGCAAGTAATCCAGGGTGCCGTACATGGCTTCATAAGCCTCGCTTTCCTGGTGAAAATCGAGTTTTTTCTCGATCTCCCGGCACCGTGCCTCCGGCAACTGTTTTTTCTCGGGTAACCGCGAGAACCCCTGCAACAGGTTGCAGACACGGACCAGTCCGTTTTCCATCGACACCCGGGTGTCGATCCCACGGTCGGCCATGGCCTCAGCCGGCATGCGTACCCCGTCTCCAACCCGAAAAAACGCGCTGGGTACCCGCTTGTTCAAGAAATCCAGGTAGACCGTTCGATTGTCAAAAGTAAATGTACGGGAGTAACACCCAGTTAACATCGAAACCGCTGATGGCATGGTGGTTGGCGCCGTGCTGTATGCGTTTTCAAATAAAGTTCCTTCGCGGGCAAGGCGGTCGATATGAGGTGTGTGTGCCGACCCGCCGTAACAGCCCAGCATGTCCATGCGCAGTGCGTCGGATACGACAAGCACCACGTTCCGGGGTTGATTTGACCAGCCGCAGCCCAACGCCCAGGCGGCTGCTACCAATGCCAGGATCGCCAAGCGGATTCTTGCAGGCATCAACCCCTCCTCATTGACCGCGTTTCAACGCAGGGTACCCGTTGAAACATCTCTATCCCCCTGCAAGGGCGCCTCCCGTGCAAGTGGTTGCTCCGCCCCGGATCGTTACTCAGCAGGGACTCGCACCAGAGATTGTACGGCGGATATGGTGGCAAATCAAGCCGCTGCCTTTTTGCGCCGGGTTTTGCGGTCGAGCCGGGAACCTTGCGGGCTTCTGCTTCGTTTCTCCTGTATACGCCTGTTCATTAAGGAGGAGGACATAAAGAATCGCTTGTGGATATTGATCCCGCTGCTGGTGACGGCTTTCAGCCTGCAGGGATGTTTTGAATCATTGCGGGGTTCGGGGCGCGTCATCACGGATGTGCGCCGGATCTCTTCCGATTTCAAGGGGGTGCGCCTGACCAATCATGGAGATCTTATCGTTTCCCTGGGAGACCGGGTGGAACTGACCGTCGAAGGAGACGACAACATATTGCCTCATATCATTACCCGGGTATCCAACGACACGTTGTTGATCGGGAACAATCCGGATCTGCGCGGCGGGTGGTCTTCACGCCGGGGTGTGCGTTACCTCTTGACGGTCCGCCAAGGACAGTTGAACCGACTGGAACTCACCAGTCACGGCGATGCGCAACTGCCGGAACTCAGCGGGCCCGGTGCGGCGGTCCGTCTCTCCAGTCACGGGGACATCCGCATCGACAGGGTGGAAACCGATGATTTCACCTTGAACCTGACAAGCCACGGCGATGTAACCATAGGGGAGTTGATTTCCGACGGCATTGTGGCACGGTTGACCAGTCATGGCCGGGTGCGCCTGCAGTCGGGCAAGGTCAGGGAACAGGATGTCTCCATGACCAGCCATGGGGATTATCTGGCCGGACAATTGCCTTGCGATCACTGCCGGGTTCGCAACAGCAGTCATGGCACCGTCCGGGTCTGGGCGGAAAAAACCCTCAATGCCCGGCTGACCAGTCACGGTCGCCTTTATTACCGAGGCGATCCAAAAATCGACGCGTCCCGCGAGTCCCGCAAAAAGATGCGCCCGCTGGACTAGCCAAATCTGGCAACCCAGGCAAGTCTCGTAGATTAGTTCACGGAAAAAGCGGAAAACACTGAAAAACGCAATGCGACCTTTGACGAGGCGCTTATCGCCTTTCCCGTTTTCTTTCAGAGTGAAAGAAAACTGTCGCTTATCTCACCCTTTCGGGATTCCGTGACCGCAATCGACCGGGCGCGATCAGGATCACGCCCAGATCCATGACATTGGTGCCCGTGGGTCCGGTTTGGATCAGGCCGCCAAAGCGGCGGAAAAAGCGGTAGGAATCATTCTGTCGCAACGCGAGGTCCAGCTTTCTTTTTTGAGCGACGAGAAGGCGTGCCGATTCATGACTGATCCAGGCCCCGGCGGCCGGAGAATTGCCGTCGATGCCGTCAGATCCCATGCAGGCCGCGTACCATGGCCCGGGCAGGTCCCGCACTTCAGTCAACAGGCGCAGAGCCAGTTCCTGGTTGCGCCCGCCCCTGCCGTTGCCCTTGACATGCGCCGTGGTTTCTCCACCGAACACCCATGCCCGGGGCGCGCGGGAGTTCTGAAACCTGCGTATAACCCGTGCCAGGCTGCGACGCCCCGGAATGGGATGGTCCCCGGCCAGCAGAAAGACCGGACCGGGAATATCAGGAGCGCCGGCGGGAGCAACCAGGATTCCTCCCGCCAGTCGGTCACGAATCATGGGCAACAGCCCCCTGTACATGGCGGCCGCGGCCTTGCCGGCCCCCAGGCAATGCACCTGGCAATAGTCGGGCAAATGGACGCCGCCGGCATTGATGCACAAGCGGTCGCCTCTTCGTTTTACGGCCCGGTGGATCAGCTGTTCCGGATCAACCGCCGCCGTCATGGCGGCCAGAATGCGCTTTCCGGTTTCCTGCAAAGGCAAAGCGGTTGGGGGCAATCCGGCGCGGGCGCGGTCAGTCAATGGCGTAATTGGAAATTTTCAAGTGCAACAGGGTGGAGAGTTTGCGCAGGTACTGGATGCCGTCGTTCAGATCCTTGGTGAATTTGGTGAGGTACTTGACGAAACTGGTTTCATCGCGTGAGCGCAGGCGGTTATCGAATTCACGCGAAAAATCCCTCAACTCAAGCAAAAGGTTCTGGATGTAGAGGATATGGTCCAGGGTGTCTACGGCCTTGACCTTGGAGATCGCCTTGAGGCCGGTTTCGGGAATCAGTTGCATGCGTTCCATGGCATCGGTGACCGTGTCCCCGGTCAGGTAGTCGATTTCATCCAAGTAGGGTTTTTTGTATTCCTCAAAATAGCGGAGTTTGTGCTTGGCCCGTTCCTGCATTTTCTGGTTCTGCTCGACCAGGGAGAGAAAGTACTTCTTTAACCCCAGAAATCGACGGTCGAATTTGCTTAAGTTAAGAAAATCGCGGCCCAGGTAGATCTTGTCGTTGTATGTGTCTATGAGTTCGTCCTGGTAGTGGCTGTAGAATTTGACTTCGAAACGCTGCTCTTTTTGATGCATCATGCGACAGATCATGATGCTCTGGGGATTGTTCAGGATATAAGCGTTTTCTTCGATCAGGGCTGAATAAACAAACAGTGAAACGAGGATAAACCGGCGCAGGGAATTTAAGAAGTCCCCGTTGTGGGAAACGAATTCATCCAATGCCGGCACGACTTCGCCCCGCAACCGCGAGTAGAGGGGAGAAAACAGGTGGTTCTCCCCCCGGAGATGGAATTCATAATAGCAATTCGCCAACACGCGCTTGTACAGGTTGGAGAACACGGGCTGGGGAAAGGCGGTCAATTCCTTCTGATTGTATTGTTTGAATGCTTCCAGGATCTGCACCTTTTCCTCCTGGAAAATTATAGTTGAGACATATTGAAAAGTCAAAACCTGCCTGAGCCGTCATGACTTGATTCCAAGGGGGAATGAAAGTACACTTAAGCTTGCCGCTAACAGAGCGAATGTGACCCTGAGGGGGAAATGTGAACAACATATTGCGCAAACACAAAGTGCCGCCGCCTCTGGTGGCCCTGGTGGCGTACACGTTGGTGATCCTGGCCGTGGTTTTCTCTTTGGAGCACCTGACGTTGTTGGCGGTTCCGCTTTTCTTTTCTTTGGTGATCGCGTATCTGTTTAATCCCCTGGTGCAATTCCTGGAGTCCCGCACTCCGCTCAGCCGGCCACTGATCGCTTCCATCCTGATGGTGTTGCTGGTTGTGATCCTGGTTTTTCTCATCATCAACCTGCTTCCATACGTGATCAACCAGGCGGAACGAGCCGCAACCCGCCTGCCCCAGCTTTTGCAGGTGTTTTCACAAAAGGCCCAGGTGTTGAGTAACTACCTGACCAAGAACTTTCCCGAGTATCTGGGATCCATCGACATTATGGAACGCATTGAACGCATGATCAGCCTGATGCTGACGGATCTGACAAAGATCCTCGGCGGCATTTTTTCCAGTTTATACAACTTCCTGACCATGTTGGTGTACCTGGTGTTTATCCCCCTCTTTTCCTATTACATCATTAAAGACTACAACCAGATCCGTTGCGGCGTCATGAATTTGGTTCCGGTACGTTCCCGTCAAAAGGTGACGGCGAAACTGGGGGAACTGAACCGCATTCTCTCCTCTTTTATCCGAGGTCAAGCCATTGTGGTGTTGATTCTGGTGGTTTTGTATTCCACCGGCCTCAGCCTGGTCGGGCTGCCTTTCGCCATCCTCATCGGCACTTTCGCGGGCATCGGTGATATCATTCCCTACGTCGGAACGATCCTGGGGCTAATTATCTCGATCGTGATCGGCTTCGCTCATTTCCAGGACGTGGAAAAACTGTTGCTGGTAATCCTGGTGTTCGCCCTGGTCAAAGGGTTTGAAAACTGGTACTTTTATCCCAAAATCGTGGGACACGAGGTTGGACTGCATTTTGTTTTCGTGCTGATGTCCATCATTGTTTTTGGCCAGTTGTTCGGCTTCTGGGGCCTGATGGTGTCAATCCCCGCGGCTGCCGGGTTCAAGGTGTTTATTTCCGACCTTGTGGCCTATTATCGGTCATCTGCATATTATCGACAATGCGACGAATAAGAGGGATCATATTTTTTATGGTTGCTTGGCTTATCTGCCTGGTCAACCATGTGCCGGCAGTAGAAGATTGCCCGCTGATTGTAAAGGCCGCTGTTCCCGAATCCGTTTTAAGTGGCCGGGTGCTTTCCAATGTGGAAGCCGCTTGCCGTTACCTGGCTATGAACCAAGCCGCCGAAGCGGCCGCGGCTTTGCACCGGGCCGCCGGGGAAATGCCGGTATCTTCCCTGGCCGCGGACCTGAAAACGGCGGCGCACCTCCTGGAGTCGGATTCAAGTGTAACGGTAGTGAACCCCGGAGCCAATGTGACGGGGACGAATCCGTTCTTTGTCCTCTTGTTGGGAAACGAGCATTCTTCAACCAGAGCCTTTCTCTGCCTTCCCTTGCCGCCTGGGGAAGTATGGCTAACCCCTTACCTGGAAGAACCGGCGCGCCTGCGGCCCGATCTTCCTGAGAAGCTGCCCGGGGTTTCCGCAGACATGGCGGCCTTGCCTGCGGTTCGTTTGGTCGATTTGGTGGCCGCCTCTCACGCGGAATCGTTGAGTGCCTGGATCCCCTGTAGGGATGGTTCCGGCATGGTGGCGGTTTTTCGCAACTTGGTTGTTGCGTATGGACGGGATCACCTAAAGAAATCAGCCGCGGGGGTTTTGTCCGCTGCCTGGAGCCGGCACGTGGACGTCAAAGCCCTTGAATGGCTGGTGGCCATGCACCGGGTGGCCCATGGATTGGGGACCGTGGCTGTTGAGAATGACACCGGGGAAGGAATGGTTTCGGTGGCAAGCCAACTGGGCGAGAACGCGCATCTGCTCGAAACCATTAAGGCGGATGGCTTGGCGTTTCTGGCTGGGTTGCGCCTGGCCGGAACCCTGAGCGGGTTTGGCATATCCACCCAGAAAATCACAGCCACATATGTAATGTTCCTGTTGGATCGCGCACTTCATGGCCGTGGTGGACAAATGAAAGCTTTGCGCGCGCTCTTGAGCCAACTGATTGCTGATGGAGGCATCCGTCTGGACTTGAAAAGCTGCCGCTTGATCCTTGATTCGCGCAGAATGCAGGTCAGCATAAAAAAAATGGTGCAACAGGTGGTGCGCATCCAAGGGAACGGTTCGGTGAAAGAGGCGGAAGGTCTGTTGGCCGCGGGAGCCACACAAGCCGGGAAGCATGACCTGCTCGTGGCCATGATGCCCCGGGGAATGGCGGGTTTTCGCCTGGTTGCGCAAGTGACGGATACAGATGAAAAAAAATGAGCGCCGGTGAAAAGGCGCCATTCCCCGGCGGCTGGTTGTACGATCTGAATCCGGTTTCCCTGGAAAAGCACCTGGTTGCCATGGGAATGCCCGCATACGCGGCAAGCCAGGTGTTCCACTGGCTCTACCAGCGGCGTGAGCCGGATATCAGCAACTGGACCAATATCTCCCGCGCGCATCGAAAGGTTCTGGACGAAACGTTTTTTACGTCATTGCCGCTAGTGGAGAATGAATCCCGGGACGGCTCGGGCGCCCGCAAAGTGCTGCTGCGACTGCATGACGGCAAAGGCGTGGAGGCGGTCTGGATCCCCGGTACGGGGCGTTCCACGCTTTGCATTTCCACCCAGGTGGGATGCGCCATGGGATGCTCTTTCTGCGCCACCGGGGCCATGGGGTTTCATCGCAGCTTGAGCATGGGTGAGATCCTGGCCCAGGTGCTGGTGTTACTGGGTTTCCAGCTCGAGGCCGATGAAAGGTTCAATATCGTCTTGATGGGGATGGGTGAGCCGCTGCTGAATCCGCAGGCCGTCATGGGTGCCCTGGCCGTAATGACCGCAGACCCGGGTATGCGCATCCCTTCCCGCCACATCACCCTGTCCACGGTGGGATTGCTCACACCCCTTGCCGAGCTGGAGCAGCGGTTTCCCCGGGTAAAGATCAGCCTGTCGCTTCATGCCGCCGATGATGCCGTTCGGAAGCGCTTAATGCCCAAGGCGGCATCCCTCCATTCCATTGGCGAATTACTGGATTATTTTGCCCGTCCGCGTCATTATCCAGTGACTTTTGAATACGTCCTCATTCGCGGGGTCAACGCATCGCGGGCCCAGGCCCGTCTCCTGGCCGCACGCCTGCGGACCATTCGCGGGAAAGTCAACTTGATTCCGCTGAATCCCGTACCCGGGTGTTCCTTTTCTGCGCCTGCGCTCATGGAAGAGAACGCATTTCTGCGGGTTCTGGTTGATGCAGGGCTGTCCGTGACCGTCAGGCGCTCTCGGGGAAAAGATATTCAATCCGCCTGCGGGCAATTGGCGGTAGAGGTTTCAGGTAAAGCCTAGTGGAACAATCCGTTTTCCTTTCGCGATACGATTTCAAACTGGATGCGTTTCAACAGCGCGCCATTGACGCGGTGGAGGCGGGTCATTCGGTTCTGGTCAGCGCCCCCACCGGAGCGGGAAAAACCCTGATTGCGGAATACGTCATGGCCCGTTGCCTGAACCGGGGGCGCAACGTGATCTATACCGCGCCCATCAAGGCACTTTCCAACCAGAAGTTCAGGGAATTCCAGGTTCTTTTCCCCAACCGCGTAGGAATCGTCACCGGTGATGTAAGTATCCAGCCCAATGCACCCCTGATCATCATGACTACCGAGATCTACCGCAACCGGCTGCTGGAGCAGCGCGGCGGTTTCAATGAGTACTCGTGGATTATCTATGATGAGATCCATTACCTGGATGATCCCGAGCGTGGAACCGTCTGGGAAGAGTCTCTGATTTTAAAACCTTCTCACATGCAGTTGTTGGGACTGTCGGCAACCATTCCCAACATCGATGCGCTGGCCGCGTGGATGCGAAACATCTTTGCTTCTCCGGTGCAGGTCATTCGCGAAGATCACCGTCCCGTTCCCCAGCGCCTCCTTTTCCAGGTGCGGGGAGAGATTACGGACAGTCTGGAACGGGTGCGCCGCTGGACTCAGCGTACGAGCCGCCGCGGTGGCCATTCCCGCACCTCATCCCGTTTCGCCGGATCCGGTCGCCCTGAACCGCTATTGCTTCACCTCATGGAAACCGAACGCATTCCCATGATCTACTTTTCTTTCAGCCGCAAGCGTTGTGAATGGCTGGCGGATCTGGCGCGCCGGATGATTCCCCGGGAAACCGGTCGGGACAATGACATACTGGACCGATACGACTTGCTGTGTGAACGTTTCGGCATCACGAGTACGGAACGCGCGGCGGATATGCGTCAATTGGTGGCCACGGGAGTTGCCTACCACCATGCCGGTTTGCATCCCATGCTGAAAGAAGTGGTGGAACGACTTTTTTCCGATCGCAGCATCCGCATGATCTTTACCACGGAGACATTTGCCCTGGGGATCAACATGCCGGCGCGAACGGTTGTAATCGACGAAGTGCGCAAGCGTTACGGGCGCTTTTTTCGCACCCTCAAGAATCGTGATTTTTCTCAGATGGCCGGCCGCTCCGGGCGACGGGGAATTGACCGGGAGGGGTTTGTTTATTGTCGCCTTTCCCCGGATGAGATCCAACCCCATGACCTTGACAGGCTTTTTCGCGATGGGCCGGAGCCGGTAAAGAGCCGCCTCAACACTTCGTACGCCACCATCCTGAACCTCTACCAGGTTCACGGCGAAGCCTATGTCGATATCTACCGGCGCTCTTTTCATTGTTTTTCGCACAAGGGCCGATCTTCCAGTCGCCAGATCAAGCTGATGGAGGCGCGGCTGAAAGTGATGGTCGAGCTTGGGTGCATTCAAGACGGCCGCCTCACTTCCAGGGGCCACTTCGCGCGGCGCATGTACGGTTACGAAATGAGTTTGTCGCAATTGTACGCCGCAGGCATTCTGGAGCGCCTCTCCGTAGAGCAACTGGCTGTCGTGTGCCTGGCCGTGGTGTTTGAACCCCGTCCCGGCACCCGGCGGGTCCCGGTGCCCGGAGAGTTCCGCCGCTTGCGTAGTGAAATATACGGACTCCTGGTCCCGGTACACCTGGCGGAACGCCGACTGGGCGTCCCGGAGCCCAGCAAACGCTTCGCGTTCGATTTGACCACGCCACTATTGAACTGGATGCGCGAGCCCTCCTTTGAAAAACTGGTCCGACAGTCGGAGCACGACGAGGGGGAGATCATCCGCTATTTTCGTATGACGGTACAGGTGCTGCGGGAGATGCGGGATGCGCCGTTGTCCACCCACTTGCGGCGGCGACTGGAAGAGGCCCTGATAAGAATCAACCAGGGGTTTATCGATGCCGAAAATCAACTGCGGCTCGGCCTGGAAGCGGATGTTGTCGAGCAGTTGCTGGAGGGGGAAAAGAACGGCCCGGATCCGGGTTTTGCCACTTGACAAATCCCCGCTGATCACCTATATAGAATTGGATGCCGAAGTGGTGGAATTGGTAGACACGCAAGTTTCAGGTACTTGTGGGAGCAATCCTGTGGGGGTTCGAGTCCCCCCTTCGGCATTTCTTCTTGTCTTCGTGATTTCCATCCCGCTGTTGTAGTTGATCATGCACGAAAAAAAAGTCGGCCGTGTCGCCGTGCTGCTTTCCGGACGGGGCAGCAATTTCAACGCTTTGTACCGGGACTCGCTGGCATCGGACTCGGGTTACCGCGTGGTGCTGGTGGTTTCAGACAACCGGGATGCGCCGGGGTTGCGGCGCGCCCGGGAACACGGCCTGGAAACGGTTTTTCTGGATCCAGAGTTATTCTGCGGCCGCCCGGCATTCAGCCTTCAACTCGTAAAAGAGTTAGAGGCCCGAAAAGTAGACTTGGTATGTCTGGCCGGTTTCATGCGTATCCTGGGGCGGCGGGTCGTAGATGCTTACGGCGGTCGCATCCTCAACATCCACCCGGCATTGCTGCCCGCTTTTCCGGGGCTGAACGCCCAGCGCCGGGCCCTGGAGTACGGGGTGAAGTGTTCCGGGTGTACCGTGCATTTCGTGGATCGAGGCATGGACACCGGGCCCATCGTGTTGCAGGAGTGTGTCGAGGTGTGTGATAGTGACAACGAGGATTCCCTGAGCCGGCGCATCCTGGAAATGGAACACCAACTGTTTCCCCGCGCCGTACGCTTGTTTTTTGCCGGAGTTCTCCATTTGCAGGGGCGGCGGGTGAGGATAAAATGACAAAAACAATCTCTATATCTCTGGTGATTATCCTGGTGGCGGCCTGGGGCCTGTACTCTTCCCATTCCATGGAGGATGCCCAAAAAATGGACCGCTTGCTGACGCGGATCGCCCAGGATTCCCGTGAACGTGTGGTGTTGCGCTCCGTAGAGTTTACGCAAACGGAACTCAACGCCTACTTGAATCTCATTTATCTTCCCAAATACGCGCCCGAGGTCGAGTTTGTGGACCTGGTCCTGGAAAACAACAACACTGTCTCCGGGAGCATGGCCGTAAAACTGGAGGGAGAGGAATACGAGCGCCTGCCATCCTTCCTTCGCGATTTCGAGGTCCGTTTTTCCGGCCGCCTGGAATCAAAGAACCAGCGCATGCGCTACATTTTCAGCGACATCCGCATCAATGGGACTCGTTTCGCCCCGGAAGTGCTGGATGAGGCGTTTTCCTCCGCCCAGGCCGGCGTCGACATCAAACAGTCTATTTTTGACTGGTTCACCTTGTTGCCGGGCCTAAAGAAAGTCGCTGTTGAAAGTGGGCGTATCACCCTCTTCTTTTAATTTGTAGTTTGTTGCTGAAACTGCAAGACCCAATCTCCAGGTTGAAAGGAGTGGGGCCGACTTATGCCGCCGCCCTTGTCGCCGCGGGTATCCATACCGTAGAGGAATTGTTGCTCCAGTTTCCCGTTGACTACCTGGATTGCCGCCGGCTAGCGCAACGCTTCATCGCGGACCGGCCGGGCCTGTATGCCGCCCGGGTGGTTTCTTTCTCCTCTTCCCGCAATTTCCGCCGCCGGCTTACCACCATTCGCCTGGACCTTTCCACGTCTTATGGCCCGGTTCGGGCCCTGGTTTTCAACCAGCCCTGGCTGTCTCGGCAACTCGTGAAAAACCGACAAATCTGGGTATTCGGTCGTGTGAACGTTTCGGGAGGTATTGTGGTAATGCCGGCGCCCAGGATTTTTTTTGAGCCGCCGCAAAGCATGATCCCGGTTTACCGGGAAACCGGCGGCATTTCACGGGGCCGGCTGAGCCGCTTGATCCAGTCGGCGCTGGCTTCAGTGGAATGGCCTGCGGAAATCCTGCCGGACTGGATTCTAAAGAAGCGTTCCCTGCCGGGATTGCGCCGCAGTCTGGAGCGCATTCACTTCGCCGATCAAGGCGCAAACGATTC
Source organism: Candidatus Aminicenantes bacterium (assembly GCA_011049425.1). Classification (NCBI taxonomy): domain Bacteria; phylum Candidatus Aminicenantota; species Candidatus Aminicenantota bacterium. The sequence continues at coordinate 19,869 of DSBM01000089.1, read as the reverse complement.
ACTTCAACCTTTTCTGGACCGCTTTCGTTACACGGAGTTCCTGGCGTTTCACTTGGAGTTGCGGTTGGTGCGCCGATTGCTGGGCGACATTCCGCGGCGTTTTTCCTACTCGCGCCAGATTGACCTGCGGAAAGAGCTGGAAAACCGCCTGGGATTCACCCTGACAAACGGCCAGGCACTTGCGATAAAAGAGATCCTGACGGATATCGGGAAAAGCACGGCCATGCAGCGATTGGTGCAAGGGGATGTGGGCAGCGGCAAAACCGCGGTGGCGTTCGGAGCTTTGCTGCTGGCTGCACAAAGCGGGTATCAGGCCGCTTTCCTGGCGCCCACGGAAATGCTGGCGCACCAGCATGCGGAGCGGGCACGGCGGGTGTTTGGGCAGGCCGCGGTGTATTTGTTGACCGGGGCCACTTGCGCGGCTGAACGCCGCCGAATTGAGGCGCGCATTCAAGACAAAGAGCCGCTGGTGCTTTTCGGTACCCATGCATTGTTGAACCAGCGCTTGACTTTTCCGCGCCTGGCCATGGTGGTTATCGATGAACAGCAGCGTTTCGGCGTGTCCCAGCGTGCTGCGCTGTACGGCAAGAGCCGGGGGGCGGACCTTCTGGTGACCACGGCCACTCCCATTCCCCGTACCCTGATGCTGGCACTGTTCCACGATCTTGCGGTCTCCTCCATCCGGGACCGTCCCCACGGTAGGGGGAGCGTGGTTACCCGGGTTCTGGATGTCCGCCGCCGGGATGCATTTTATGATTGGTTGGCTGACCGACTTGGGCAAGTTTCAGGAACAACCGGGGTTTCGGAGCGCGTTTTTGTGGTTCTGCCTCGCATCCGGCCCGCAGAACCCTCACCGGAAACAGCCTGCCTTGAGATTGAAGGACGGGAAATAGAGAAACGGCTGAAAACATTCGGTACCGCGGTGCTGTCCGGCGAGACCCCGTCTTTAGAGCGGGAGCGCTTGCTCGGGGATTTTCGCTGTGGCCGTTTGCGGGTTTTGATCGCGACAACGGTTGTGGAACTGGGAATCGATGTGCCCGAGGCTACCATCATGGTAATCGAAAACGCGGATCGTTTCGGCCTGGCCCAACTGCATCAACTGCGGGGTCGAGTGGGGCGGGGACCGAGTCCGGGCCAATGTTACCTGATTCGCTCTGACACGGCTTCGGAACGGGGGCGGCAACGCCTGGAGATCATGGCGCGGGAACAGGACGGGTTTCGTCTGGCTGAAAAAGACCTGGAAATGCGTGGCGGAGGCGAAATAGCCGGTCAACGCCAGGCGGGATATCTGGATTTCCGTTTCGGTGATCCCGCCCGGGACCACCAGGTGTTCATTAATGCCCGCGAGGACGCGGAACAGATTTTGAGCGCGGCATCTTTGCCTACTCCCTGGCTGGAAGAGGTCGTCGCCGCCATTCGCGTCCGCATCCATCGCATCCACTTCAGTTGAGTTCCCTTTCTACGGTTTACCGCCAGGGGGGGCTGGTTTACAGCGGTTGAAAAATCATGTATAGTCCTCGTTTGCCGCCCCTTTGTCCGGGGAACGCGGCGTTTCCGAGGAGAAAAAGCCGTGAAACGATTTCTCACTGTTCTGTTGCCAATGATCGCTTTGATTCTGGTTGCCTGCGGCGGCCCGGAAACCGTTAAGACGGAACCGGAACCCGTAGCCGTACCCGAAGCCCCGCCCCCACCGAAAGTATCCCCCGATCCCGGAATCCACCGCGCCCACGTGGTGTTGCGGCATTTCGGCCGGCTGACCCGCAAATACATGAGTTATGCCGAGTATAGACGTAAGAATCAAGCAAGCGATGGCGTCGCATCCGTGAGCCCGGACTGGTTTTACGATACCTACAGCCTGGATCTGAACGAGGATGGGTATTGGGCCAGGGTAAACTACCAGACCGCGGAACGGGCCATCGCCCGTGATCCCCGTATTGAATCCCTGCTGGGCAACGCCCCGCGCCATGCCATCGACATGACCGTCGAGACGCCGGCGGGCCGCAAATACGTGCTGAGTGACAGTGAGGGAGACGGGGTGCTCGATTACGCCGCCTTGAAAGGGAAGCCGGCGGAGGGTTCCGGTTTTGACTGGAAACTCCGCGATCGCATGCAGGCCACCTACTCGCGCCTGCTCTCCGTGGTCAAGGGCTACTACCCGCGTATTCCCGCCGCAAAGCGCTGATGCAGACACGGCCCCTCCGGCTCATGGGGCGCAGCAACCGGGCCGGAGAAATACTGATCCGCCTGCGGGCCGGGTTAAAACTCCCCTTGAATGAATCCAATCCCTATCTCCGTGAGGCCTGTGACATGCGGGACCTCATCCTGACCGCGCCCGAACTGGAGAAAGGATTTCCCGGGATGTTCGCCGACCCGCAAAGGGCGGTATGGGCGGATGTAGGCTGCTACTTCGGCGAAACCCTTGCCGATATGGCCGTCAACGTTCCGGATGTCAATTTTCTGGGGGTGGATATCCGTTACAAACGCGTGGTCAAGAGCGGCCGTCGCCTGGAACGGATGGGTATTACGAATGCCCGTATCGTACTCTGCGATGCCGGAATGTTTTTGAATACCCTGCCCGCCGGGTCGCTGGCGGGAATCAGCGTGTTTTTCCCCGACCCATGGCCGCGGGAAAAGCATCGCAAACACCGCTTCCTGAACCGGGAATTTCTGCATCTGGCGGCATCACGCTGCCGTCCCGGTGCATTGCTGTGGTTCAAGACCGACCAGGAAGAATACTTCAACGATGTCATGGCCCTGGCCCCTGAATGCGGTTTTCATGCCGACCGGGTTCCCCCGGAAATCCTTGGGGGACGCGATTACGACTCCGTATTCCAGCGCCTGTTCAAGCGCAGTCCGGAGGGCGTGTTCCAGGCGGTACTAAGTCTAAAGTCTAAAGTCTAAAGTCGAAAGGAAAGACTCTTGTTGCTCTTTAAATCTTTCCCCTTTCAACCTTTTCACTCTTGTGCCCTATGGGTATTCGATTCAGGTCCCCGCCCCTGGCCCCTCGCCAATTGCCTCTAGCCCCTCGTCAATTGCCGCCAGCTCCTCGCCGAGACGCTGCTAATCCTTGCGTCTGGGAAACCAGGGGATGAGTTTGTTTGTTCTGCTCATATAGGCTTGCCACGACGGATCGTTGCCGTATTTTTCTTTCGCTTTCTTCTCCAGTATGGGAATTCCACTGAAAAACAACAGCAGCAACGTGATAAACAAGGGTCCCACCACCGCCAAATGCCGCCAGCCGCTCAGCCGCGGCAGGGCGGTCAGCCATATTCCCCACCAGACCAGCATCTCGCCGAAGTAATTGGGGTGCCGGGAATATTTCCATAATCCGGAACGGATGAAAGTGCCCCGGTTCTCAGCCCGGTTGCGAAAGCGGAATTTCTGCCAGTCACTCGCGGTTTCAATTGCCAGGCCGGCGGCCCAGACAGCCACGCCGGCCCAAATCCAGAACGGGGGACTCGCGGTTGAGGCGGCGCCCAGGGCCAGGACCAGGGGCATGGAGATCACCCATACGCTGATCGCCTGGAGGCCCCAGAAACGCGCCAGCCATGCCGGCCGTTCGCGACGGCCGTCAAAACGCTCGTCGCGACCGGTCCGCAGGATGCGGATCAACAAATATCCGCCCAGGCGCAGCGCCCAGAGCGCAACCATCGTGGTCAACAGGATGGCGTGCCATACCGGAGATGGGTTCATCAGTAGTCCGGTGAAGGCAACCGCCATGAAGGTCAGGGCGTAACTGATGTCCGTGTAGCGGTCGGAACCCCCGGCCAGGGCCAGGGCAAAACCCAGGGCGTTGATGCCCAAGCAGATCAGCAACGCTGTCCAGATCGTCATTTCGGCAGAGACTCGCTTGCCCGGGTCTTTTCGTCATCCGGCCTGGGAACTGGAGGCTCAGCTTGAGATGGGGCCGGCTGGGACTGTGCCCGCGGCCGCGAATAAAACACGTAGGACAGGGCGAAAATCAGCAGGCCCACCACGCATACACCACCTGCGACTTCTATCACCGGCTGCACCAGGTGGTCTCCAACTACGGACCACAGTCGGCCCGCGCGATCCACCATCATGCTTTCCATCGGTGTGTATTGGTGGCCACCGAACTGGAAGTGGGGAATCCAGGATCCCCAGTCCGCGGCGTTGCGTGCCGCCATAGCGGAGGTCAGGGCCAGACCACCACCGATCAGGGTGGTAATGCCCGCCCAGCGGAAGAAACCGCTCTTTGAACCCGCGCCCAGCAATGATGCCAGCAATATGGCCAGTGCCGGAATCAAAAAGAGCACAAATGTCACTGTAGAAACCGTACGTACGACGTCCACCCCCCTGGGGTGGATATCGACCCTTTCCATTAATTCCACGCGGTTCGGGATGTCCGCTATGGCACGGTCCAGGGCCGCCGCCACAACGCTGTACGAGATCTCGGCTCCGGGACGGCATGGCGGCAGGTTATGCCTCCCGCGGGGAGATTCCACAAAGCGTCGCCATTCCGCGATTCCCCTTTCTCCGCATTCCGGCAGGTTGGAAAAAACACCCTGTACCCAGGTTCGCATGGCCGGGCTCTGAAGCGCCGTTTTCAGGGGGGTCATGTTGAGTTCCACCGGCACCGGGGCGCTCTCGCCCCTGAGGATGGCGCTGATCTGTTTGAGGGCCTGATCCAATTCAACTTCAAGCCAACCGGTAATACCGGATTCGTCCAGTACTTCTCCCGGCGTACGGTCCACGGCGGCCATGGCTTGCAACCATGCCCGGGTTTCCTCATCCAGGGAAGGATCGTCGGTTTTGCCCAAACGCACCATTTCGTCCATGATGTTGCGGGTTTCGCGGATGATTTCGCCGGGCATCTCGGAAATGAAATCCGGAGACACCACCGCCCGGGTCAGTCCGACGGCCCAGGTCATACCGAAAAGCAACGGAACGGCGATCAAGGCAATGATCAAGACGGCGAAAAAGGTTCTAAATGGTTTCATAACCCCTCCTTGGCGCTGAATTTGACCCACTCCATCTGCGACGGTTCCAGCCGCGGTCAGCGGGAATAACGTGTGTCATTGTACGCTACCCATTAATGAATCGCAACGCGACCATGTGCAAACCCCGCATATTTCCAACGCTTTTTGATGACGAAAGGTTCTTCGGCTTTTCATGAATCGTTGCGCCGGTTTTCCCTCTTTTGGCGCAAACCCGCGCCCTGTTTGCCTTGTGGGCTTGTTTGGAGTAGAATGGCCGCGCGTCCATGTTGACTGATATCTCTCCCCTGATGCTGCGGCTGGTATTGCCCATGGCCTTGGGCCTGTTGAGCCGGCAGTTGCGCCTGCTTCCCGATAACGGCGCCGAAGTTCTGCGGATTTTCGTGGTACGGATTTGCATGCCTTTCCTGGTGTTTCAAAACCTTTTTTCCGCCCGCGTGGACAGTTTTCCCCAATTTTTTCCGGCCACGGCGGCATTTGTTTTGTTGAGCCTGTTTTATGCGCTGACCGGCGCCTGGGTGGCCCGGCTGTTTTTCAACGCGGCAAAACAGCGCAACGCGTATTTCATCGCCGTGTTTATGGGCAACTACGGATTCCTGGGCTGGGGGGTGATGCACTCCTTCTACGGTCCGGACGCGTTTACTCGTTCCGTGTTTTTCTCCATGATTTTCTGGCCGGTATTTCTGTTGGCGGGTTTCTATTTTCTGTTGCGCATGAATCATCGCAGCAGTGGGAGTACTTTCTCTATGGGGCGCATGATCCTAATCAATGCGACGGCCCCCATCGTGGGCGCGATCCTGGGCGTGGTCGCCAATCTGGGGGGATTGTCGCTGCCGGGGCCGTTGGCTGAGCTGGTGAAATCATTCGCCGCCATGTCCATACCGCTCATTCTGTTTACGGTTGGACTAGGGCTGACCCTGAACATGAAGACCGGCCATTGGAAGACCATTGCCATGGCGGCGACCCACCGCCTCCTGTTCGGATTTTTCCTGGGATGGGTCGCATGGCGGCTGGTGGCCTGCTTTTTGCCGGTAGACAGCCTGACCAGCCGGGTGATCCTGATGGAGGCCGTGATGCCGACGGCCGCCATGTCACCGTTCTTTACCCTCTACTTTGACTCCGACCGCGAGTTGGTTGACGGCGTGATCGCGGTTACAACGCTCTTGTCCATGGTCACCCTGGTTCTGTGGTATTCCGTGGTGGAGTGGATTCTCTGAGCTTCAGCCCGCAGCGGGCCGCAGGCTGCTGAAGTGAGACTCAAGTACGTGGATAATTGAATTGCGGGCATCGCTATCCAGGTCCCGAATCCTGCAGCGGATGGAAAAAACCAGCCCGTTCCTGAAATGATCGCCCGTTTCCTTGTCCGGGCAACAAGCCCGGGATTCAATTACCTCAACCGCAAGCGGGGTGTTACCGTTGGGTGCGGGAATAAAGACAACGGCTTTGCCGCCTACGGGGGGCGAGTATCCCGAAACGATTCTCAGGTTCTGAAAATTGATGTCTTTGATCAGGCATTCGCCGTGACCGCCGAAACTTCCGCGGGCCGGAGGGTCCAGGCGGAACTGAATCTCGTTTTCCTCTGTCATGATCTTTGCCTGTTCGGTAGCAGCCGAGCGGTTTTGCAGCAATTCAACTGCCATGATTCGAGATGAACTCCCTCTTGCGGAATACGCCTTCTGCGGCACGCTTCCGCCCCGAGGGAACAGGGACTAGCCGGGGCGGTGGTTTATAAACCAGTCTATAACATGGCGGCGGACGGTTGCTATGAATGACTCACGGCTGGTTTGTGGCGTAGATCCCGGCACTTATTGTTTAGAGATGCCACGGAACAACGGGGCCGCGGCATGTTCGAGCGCATTTTTGCCCCATTCGAATTCCTGGCCCAAAAAGAGCTGGCGGGTGAGTTTTTCCTGGACCACTTCCGCGGGATGGCCACTGCTCAGGATCTTGCCACGGTGGATCACGTAAACACGGCTGGTAATGTTGAATGTGTCTTTCACATTGTGATCCGTAATGATGACCCCGATTCCCCGGTCCCGCAACTTTAGGATGGATTTCTGGATATCCAAGATCGTAATGGGATCAATCCCCGTAAACGGTTCGTCCAGAAACAAAAAGCGCGGGTTCATGATCATGGCGCGCGCGATTTCCAGACGGCGCTTTTCCCCCCCGGATAATTGGTGTGCGCGGGAATTCTTGACGTATTCCAATCCGAAATCAGCCAGCAGCTCTTCCGTTCGGCAACGGGCATCCGGTGCCGTCAAACGCAGTTCCAAAATCTGGTACAGGTTGTTGTACACCGAAGCTTTCACAAACACCGAGTGCTGCTGGGGCAGGTAGACCAATCCCTTTTCAGCCCGGATATAAGACGGGTCCCTGTCAATGCCCTGGTTGTTTAAGCGGATTTCGCCTTTGTCCGGTTTAATAATCCCGGCCAGCATCAGGAATGTGGTGGTTTTGCCGGCCCCGTTGGGGCCGAGAAGCCCAAGGATTTCCCCGCCAGCCGCCCACAGGTTAAGTGAATCGACCACGGCCACATGGTCGTACACCTTTGTCAGGTCTTTGGCTTCGAGTCGATTCATGGCATGAATGGTGGGCGCTGTCGCGCCTTGTCGATCGATTTCTCCATTGCTTTTTCGTTCATGCTATCACACCCATGGATATTTGGGAAGCGCATTCGCCCGTGTTATCACACTCTCCGGCGTTTGCATTCCCCGCGCTATTCCGCTATAATTTTTGACTCCCGGCGATCGACACGAAAAGGCAAAACATGCATCCATCCAGAGGAAATGCCAAGCGCAGGATTGCTTCGCCACCGGACTGGGCGACCTTTCTGCTCAACGCCTCCGTCCGTCCGGAACACGAGCGCCGCGAATGGGTTCGGGATCTGTTATCCCGCGAATCCGGGTTTTTCGAATTGGCTGTAAGCGCCCTGCGTTGCGGATGGCATGGTCATGATCCCGGCGGCGATCCGGATGTGGAATCACTGTTGCGGACACTGGGTCCGGATCCGTTGCTCCTGGTGGCGGCCCGGCTTTCGCTGGCGCGCTGGTTCGAGCGGGAACTGCCGAACAAGGTTCCCCCACGCAAGCGGGCCCAGGTGCTTGATGCCGCATTGCTTACGAGCGGATTAGCCGCCGGTGTCGCTGAAGCGATCTCTGGTTGTGTCCGCGTTGAAGCCGAAATGTGCGGACTGTTGACCGGAGTGGAAGAGTGGTTGCGGTTGGGCGAAACAATTTCCGGGACGCGCACTTCGCAGTCCGGCCGTGACCGGATTTCCAGGTTGATTGCCGCCTGGAACCCGGAAGCAGCGACTTTGCCGGAATGGCAACGGGCGGTTGCATTGCATGGTGTCGCCCAAAAAATCATCTCTAAAGAGGTTAGCGGTGCGGATGCGGCGGCGAGCGCCATCGGCCGATCCCTGGCAGACACGGGAATGGATGCGGCGGACTGCCTGGAAGTGGTTGCCGCCCTTCCCTGGCGGTTCCGGGCGGACTGGGAAGAGGTTGCCCCCGCCAAAGGTTGGCCATGCGGAATTCCCGCCGCGGTTCAGCGCCTGCGTCGTCAACTAGAGCAATACGGCAAAGGCGGCTTCTCGATTCCGGTTTTCAGGCGGTTGCAGCGGCAGATGGATGTGCCGGGAACAGCGGTGGATTGTGCCGGCAGGGCGCTACGTTTCGCTTCCAATTATCTGCCGGGCCTGGTTTGCGCACTGGCATGGCACGGCGAAAACAATGATCCGGGGTCGTCATGGTGGCGCCCGGATCCGGAGCGGTCACTCCCTCTTCCCCCCTGCATCCCGCGCCTGGAGCCGGACGGCACATCAGGCTGCATCCTCAGAATCGACCTGTCGGGAGAGACTTTCCCGGCAAAAGGCAAGGCCTGGCTTTTGCCTGTGCGGGGACCGGGGAAAGCGGGCGGATGGATCGTGGCCTCCCGCCGGGATGGAGTTGACTTTTCTCTTTCCCAGGCCGCCCAGTTGGAATCCCTGGCTGCACACATGAGTCGCGCCGTGAGTGTGTATGGTTGGCAGGAAAAGTGTCGCTCCGAATCCAGCAAGAACCACTTGTTGAAACGGGAATTGCGCCTGGCGGATGAACGCCTGACCCGGATGAAAGACGCTGCGCGGATTCTGGAGAAAGCCGTTGTTTTTCAGGAAGTGCTTCCCGGAGTGTTTCACAAGCTGAAAAACAAGTTGACCCCGCTGATGGGCTACGCCCAGATGCTGAAAACCCGCGTTCGTGACGAATACGCCCGCAAGCGATTGGATAAGATCGAGCAAAGCGCGGATTCACTGGCCCAGTTGCTGAACCGCCTGTGCAAACATTTCGATTCTCCGCCTTCATTCTTGCATGCGGGAAACCTCAATCGCGTTATCCGGCGAATCCGCCCCCGCCTGGAAGAAGTCGCCCGGCAACACAACATAAAGATCACCTGGGAGTTGGATGCTGCCTTGGAAGATTTCGCCATGGCCGAAGGCCAGTTGGAGATCGTGGTCCGGGAATTGGTGGAAAACGCCATTCGGGCCGTTGAAGGCAAGCAGACCACGTCCTCTCAAGTCACGGTACGGACCCGCAGACTGGATTCAAGCGCTGCGGAATTCACGGTTCGCGACAACGGCGTGGGGATTGCAGCCGAGGACATTGAACGGATATGGTCTCCTTTCTTCTGCCGTTTCGCCGACGGCGACGGATTGGGTCTCGCCGTCTGTGATCATGTGCTCCAGCGCCATGGGGCATCCCGACGAGTTGAGAGCCGGCGGGGAGAGTTTACCGAGATCTGCATCGTGTTTCCTCCAGCCATTGCGTCTCAAGGTGAGCCTTTGCAGCCGACAGCCAAACCACCTCGATTGGAGGGTCGGGTACTCATCCTGGATGATGAGGCGTACATGCTGGAACTGATGCGTGATATCCTGCAGGAGTTGGGGAACCTCGACATCCATGCCACGACCAGCGGAACCCGGGCCTTGCGCTGGTTGGGGGAACAGGAGTATGAATTGGTGATTGCCGATCTGTACCTGGCGGATGTCAACGGCCTGGACATATTTCGCACCCTGAATGACCGCGACATGGCAAACCGCCTGATCCTGATCAGCGCGGATCCGGGCAGCGCGGACATTCACAGGTTCCTGGAATCCCAACGCATTGTGTTTTTAGAGAAACCATTGGAATTAATGCTTTTCAAACAGAAAGTGTTGGAAAAACTATCCCAAAAGGAGGCATAAATGGCCAAAAAATTCGTTTATTTCTTTTCACAACAAGAAACGGAAGGCAAAAGAGAGATGAGGGAACTGCTGGGCGGCAAAGGCGCCAACCTGGCGGAGATGAGCAACCTGGGGCTGCCCATTCCCCCCGGATTCACCATCACCACGGAGGCGTGCGCCGAGTTTTCTCAACATGAAAATACCTATCCCGAGGGCTTGCGCGAAGAAGTGGAAACCCAGCTGGAAAAACTGGAAAAGCTGATGGGGAAGAAACTGGGGGACGCGGAAGATCCCCTGCTTGTTTCCGTGCGCTCAGGCGCGGCCGTCTCCATGCCCGGTATGATGGATACGGTCCTGAACCTGGGACTCAACGACCGCTCGGTTGTGGGATTGGCTGCCCGCTCCGGTAATGAGCGCTTTGCCTGGGATTCCTATCGCCGTTTTGTGCAGATGTTCGGAGACGTGGTGCTGGGAATCGCCCACCATCGCTTTGAGGAAATCCTGGATGCCCGTAAAAACGATGCCGGCGTGACCACGGACGTGGAACTCGACACGGCGCAACTGGAAACCATTGTCGGGGAGTTCAAGAAGCTGGTCAGGGAAGAGACGGGGAAGGATTTTCCCCAGGAACCCAAAGAACAACTCTGGAAGGCCATTGATGCGGTCTTCGGCTCATGGAACAACGAACGGGCCAGAAAGTATCGTGCCATCAATAAAATCGCCGGTATGAGGGGTACTGCTGTCAACGTGCAGGCAATGGTTTACGGTAATCTGGGAAATACGTCCGGAACCGGCGTGGCGTTCTCGCGCGACGCGGCCACCGGCGAGAACGTGTTTTACGGTGAGTACCTGATGAACGCCCAGGGTGAGGACGTGGTGGCGGGGATTCGCACACCCAAGCCGTTGCAGGCCCTGAAAGACCAGCAGCCTGAAATTTACCGGCAACTGGACGAATACAAAGACCTGTTGGAACGGCATTATCGCGATATGCAGGACATGGAATTCACCATCCAGGAAGGGAAACTGTTTATCCTGCAGACCCGCAACGGCAAACGCACGGCTTTTGCCGCGGTGAAGATCGCCGCCGACATGGTCAAGGAAGGCCTGATTCCCAATCGTGAAGCAGTGATGCGCATTTCACCCCGTGAACTCGACATGCTGTTGCACCCCAACATCGATCCCAAGTTGGAATACGAAGTCATCGGCAAGGGACTGCCGGCTTCCCCGGGAGCCGCGGTGGGCAAAATCGTGTTTACCGCCGAAAAAGCCGAGGAAATGGCGGCGGCCGGCGAGAAAGTCATCCTGGTGCGCAAAGAGACATCTCCGGAAGACATCGGCGGTATGGACGCCGCGCAGGGCATTTTAACCGCCACCGGCGGTTTGACTTCCCACGCCGCCGTTGTGGCGCGTGGCATGGGCAAGTGCTGCGTGGCCGGATGCGGAGCCCTTGCCATCAAGAACGACGGCACCTGCACCATTTCGGGCCGCACCTTCCGCGAGGGAGACGTGATTACGCTCAACGGCAGCACCGGCGAGGTGATTCCAGAGCCGCTTCCCCTGATTCAGCCGGAAATTTCCGGAGATTTTGAGGATTTCATGAAGCTGGTTGACAAGGAACGGACCATGGGGGTCCGCACCAACGCCGACACTCCCAAGGACAGCCTTCAGGCCCGCACGTTCGGCGCCGAAGGTATCGGTTTGTGTCGCACCGAGCACATGTTTTTTGAAGGCGACCGCATCGATGCCGTGCGTGAAATGATCCTGGCGGAAGATACCGAGGGCCGCCGCAAGGCGCTGGCCAAGATCCTGCCCATGCAGGAAGAGGATTTCGCGGGCATTTTCAAGGCCATGGACGGATTCCCCGTCACTATCCGCCTGCTCGACCCTCCTTTGCATGAGTTTCTGCCCCACAGCGACGATGAACTGCGGGAACTGGCCGAAATCGTGGGTGTGGATTTCGATGTCTTGAAACGCAAGACCGAGAGCTTGCATGAATTCAACCCCATGCTGGGTCATCGCGGCTGCCGCCTGGCCATTACTTTTCCGGAAATCGCCGAGATGCAGGCCGAAGCGATCATTCGCGCGGCCGTCAAGGTTGATCGCGAAGGCGTGAAGGTGTTACCGGAGATCATGATTCCCCTGACCGGAACCTACCAGGAATTTGAATTCCTGAAGCCCGTGATCGAGAAAAAAGTGGAAGAGGTGTTTGCTGCTGAAGGCCGCCGCGTCGAATACAAGATCGGTACCATGATCGAGATCCCCCGCGCCTGTATTGTGGCGGACCGCATCGCGGATACGGCGGAGTTCTTTTCTTTCGGCACCAATGACCTGACCCAGATGACTTTCGGCTACTCCCGTGATGACGCCGGCGTGTTCCTGCCCCATTACGTGGGAAAAGGCATCCTGCCGCAGGATCCCTTCCAGGTGCTGGACCGCGAAGGCGTGGGCCAACTTGTGCGCATGGGCATTGAAAAGGGTCGCAGCCGTCGTCCCGACTTGAAAGTGGGAATCTGCGGCGAGCACGGTGGTGAACCGAGTTCGGTTGAGTTCTGCTTCCAGGCCGGCATGGATTACGTGTCCTGCTCACCATACCGCGTGCCCATCGCCCGCCTGGCCGCGGCTCAGGCACACATCAAGGCGGAGGAGAATCGAAACAGATGATTACCTGGCTGCAACGGTTTTTCCGAATCATAGAGAACGGGTCCACCCTGCGCCGGGAAGTTTCCGGCGGGGTGGTCACTTTTCTCACCATGTCCTACATCGTGTTTGTACAGCCCGCCATCCTGTCCCAGGCGGGAATGGATTTCGGGGCCGTCATGGTGGCCACCTGCCTCTCGGCGGCCCTGGCGTCCATCCTCATGGGCGTGATGGCCAACTATCCCATCGCCCTGGCCCCCGGAATGGGGGAAAATTTCTTTTTCACCTTTACCGTGGTCCTGATGCTGGGCATTCCCTGGCAGCAGGCGCTGGGGATGGTGTTTATCTCCGGGGCGCTGTTCGTGTTGTTGACCCTGTTGCGGGTACGAGAGAAGTTCATCAACGCCGTTCCGGCTTCACTCAAACATGCCATTGCCGCCGGAATCGGCTTGTTGATCGGGTTCATCGGGCTGGTGGACGCGGGCCTCATTGTGCGCAACAACAGCGCCTTGATGCCGCTGGCATCGGCCGACGGCGACCTGGTGTCCGGTCTGCAGCGTTTTGAGTACGCGTCCGGAGCCTTGAAGCTGGGGGATTTTTCCCTGCCCGCCACCCAGTTGGCGGTGATCGGGCTGTTGCTGATTGCCCTGCTGCTGGTGCGTCGCGTAAAAGGCGCCATCCTGTGGGGCATTTTGGCCACCACGCTGGTGGGCGTCCTCATGGGTGTGGTGCAATGGAAAGGTTTGGTCTCGGCCCCGCCCTCGCTTGAACCCACTTTTCTCAAACTCACTTTCAAGGGCCTGTTCACCTTCCAGGTTATTCCGGTGGTGATCGTTTTTTTTATCATGGATTTCTTTGATACCATCGGCACCCTAATCGGTGTCTCTTCAAGGGCCGGATTGTTGCGGGACAACCAGTTGCCCCGGGCTTCACGGGCGTTGATGGCGGACGCGGTGGGTACCGTGGCCGGCGCGGCGTTGGGCACATCCACGGTTTCATCCTATATCGAGAGCGCGGCCGGGGTTGAAGAGGGCAGCCGCACGGGCCTGTCCGCCGTGGTGGCGGGGCTGTTGTTCCTGCTGGCCGTATTCTTCTCGCCCCTGGTCGCCATGGTGGGCGGAGGGGTCGCTTTTTCCGCCGCGGATGGACTGTTTCTTTATCCCGTGACTGCTCCGGTGCTGATTGTGGTGGCGGTTTTGATGCTTCGCGAAATGATACATGTGAAATGGGATGACCACTCCGAGGCCATTCCCGCGGCCCTCACCCTGGTGGGCATTCCCCTGACCTACAGCATTGCCGACGGCTTGGCGCTGGGTTTTGTGTCCTATACGGGCATCAAACTATTGTCCGGACGCTGGCGCGACTTGAATTGGATCCTGGTTCTGGTTACCATGGTATTTATTTTGAGATTTGTCTTGATCCGGTTCTGATGATGGCGGCCTTAGAGATACGGGGATTGGAGAAGTCGTATCCGTCGACTTTCGGTACCCGGCGCATCCCGGTGTTGCGCGGCATTGACCTGACCGTTGCGCCGGGAGAGATTTACGGTTTTCTGGGGCCCAACGGCGCGGGCAAAACCACCACCATCAAGTGCATCCTGGGATTGCTCAGGCCCGATCGCGGCAGCATCCGCCTGCTGGGCCGGGATGCCGACTCGCTGGAGAGTCGCCGCAACCTCGGCTTCTTGCCGGAAAACCCCTACTTTTACGAATACCTGACCATCCGCGAGCTGCTCCACTTCACGGGACGCCTGTTTTGCATGTCCGGTGCGGACCGCAAACGTCGTGTGGAGGAGGTACTTCGCCAGGCTGGACTTTGGGGTCGTGAGGAAACCAAACTGGGCAAGTGTTCCAAGGGCATGATTCAACGCGCCGGCCTGGCCCAGGCGCTGGTTCAGGATCCCGAGGTCCTGATTCTGGACGAACCCTTTTCCGGGCTGGACCCGGTGGGTCGCAAAGAGTTGCGCGATCTGGTGTTGTCGTTGAAAAGCTCCGGGCGCACCATCTTTTTCTCTTCCCATATTCTCCAGGACATGGAACTCATGGTGGACCGGGTGGCCATTATCATCAACGGACGCCTTGTGCGCGAGGGACGCCTGGATGAGCTGGTATCCAGGTCGGTGCGCCATTATGAACTGGTGGTTGACGGGGTGGATGAAAAAGACGCGGCGCGGACCGGACTGGCCGGAGAGCGTCGTGACAACCACACGATCATCCGGGTGGAATCCCTGGAAGAGGTCAATCAGAAAATCCGCGCCGTCCACGTCTTGTCCGGCCGCATCGCGGCCATGATTCCGGTCAAGTTGACCCTGGAAGACATCTTTATGCGGGAGATCGGCAAGTGAAGATCCCGGCCATTGCCCTCAACACCTTTCGTGAAGCGGTACGCAACAAGGTCTTTTACCTGTTGCTGTTTTTCGGCGTGTTTTTCGCGTTCAGTTCACGCTTTGTCAGCATGCTGAGCGTGGGCGATCAGCAGAAGGTGCTGATGGACGTGGGGCTGGGGTCGATCCATTTTTTCAGCGTGCTGGTGGCGATTTTTACCGGCATCAACCTGGTTTACAAAGAGATCGAAAAAAAAACCATCTACAATATCCTGAGCAAGCCCATTACGCGCCTGGAGTTCGTGCTGGGCAAGTTCGCGGGCCTGGCCCTGACACTTCTGGTGGCGCTGGCCAGCATGGCCTTGTTGTTTTTCCTCTTTCTCTTTGTCACCACCGGATCGTTTGCCCCCCGTTGCCTGATCTTTTTCGGCCTGCTCTACATTGAACTCTTGATCATCACCTCGCTGAGCCTGGTATTTTCTTCTTTTTCCACCCCCATCCTGTCTTCCATTTTTACAGTCACACTCTACCTGGTGGGTCAGGTATTATGGACCTTCCAGGAGTTCAAAACCCGCCTGCACGAGCCATTTTCCCGTTACGTGGCCACGGCGTTGTACTACCTGCTTCCCAACCTGGACAAGTTCAACGTCAAGAACGAAGTCGTCATGGATATGCCCCTTCCAGGCGGTCGCCTGTTGGCCGCGGCGGCCTACGGCATCGTGTACGTGGCGGCGCTGCTGACCTTGGCGGTGGTGATATTCCGTCGCCGGGAGTTAAAGTAATCATGCAGGCCAAGGCCCTGGCCTTGTTTGTGGCCCTGACCCTGACCGCCGGCGCCCTGCAGTTTCATTACGATACCCGGGTGGAGTATTTTGCCGACCGCCAGGCGTTCGTGGCCCTTCCCGACGGCAAAACCCTGAAGGTGCTTTCTTTCGGATACCGCAACCTGGTGGCGGATTTCCTGTTTATCTGGGCCATTCAGTTTTACTCCGCCACTCACCTCACCAACCGTTTCGACTACATAGAAAACATTTTCAACGTGATCACGGACCTGAACCCCCGCTTCAAGGCGCCGTACCTAGTTGGTTCCTGGATCATGGGGTTGGAGGGGGGACGGTATCGCATGGCCATCCGCCTGTTGGAAAAGGGCGCGCGCAACAACCCGGAAGAGTGGATTTTCGAATACGACGCCGGGTTTTACGCGTATCGGGACCTCAAAGACCTGGAGTTGGCCGAGAAATTGTTCAGGCAGGCGGCCGAGCGTCCCAATGCCCCGCCGCTGATCCGGCGCAAGTGGGCGCATATGGTGTACATGCAGGACAACCTGGATTACGCCTTTCAACTCTGGAAAGAGATTGAACGCTCAGCCGACGACCAGTTGTCCCGGGATTCCGCTTTCCACCATCTCTACCAGATCGATTTCGAGCGCGACAAGCAAATCCTGAAGCTGGCGATCAGTGAATTCCGCCACCGCTTCGGCCGCAACCCGGCTGAATTGGATGAACTGCGCGTTCGCGGCATCCTCAAAGAGATTCCCCGTGATTACCAGGGCCGGGACTACCGTTATGATCCCCAAAGCGGTACCATCCAGGCCAGGCGGAACTACAAATGGAAATCATCGTACTGATCGTTTTCGGACTGAGCGTGGGCAGTTTTCTCAACGTGGTGATCTACCGCCTGCCCCGGAACGAGAGCCTGGCTTTTCCGCGTTCCCACTGCCCGGCGTGCAACGAGCAACTGCGTTGGTTTCACAACCTTCCCGTTGTCAGCTTTCTGGCGTTGCGCCGGCGTTGCGCCCGCTGCCGCGCGCCCATCTCGTGGCGCTATCCCCTGGTGGAAATCGCCACCGCCGGCATTTTCTGGCTGTGCTGGTCCCATTTTCGCGACCAACCGCTCCACGCCCTGTTCAGCGCAATTTTCCTCCTGATTCTGCTGGTTCTGTCGTTTATCGACCTGGAGCACATGATTCTTCCCGACGAGTTGACCCTGGGCGGAGCCGCGGTGTTTCTGGCGTACTCGTTTTTTCACCCCGGCTTCTCTTCACCCTGGACCGGGGTGGCCACCGCTTTGGGGGCGGCGGCGGTGTTTGCCGGCTTGTTCTTTTTTTACATAAAGGTGCGCGGCATGGAGGGCCTGGGGTTCGGAGACGTAAAACTAATGCTCATGCTGGGGGCATTTCTCGGTCTGGAAGGCCTGGTAGTGGCCTTGCTCCTGGCCTCTTTCTGCGGCTTGATCGTGGGGGGGTTCATGATCCTGTTTCGCGGCAAGGACTTGAAACTGGCCCTGCCTTTCGGGCCGTTCCTGGCCCTGGGGGCTTTTTTCTCCCTGTTCTGGGGAGCAAAAATCCTGGCAGCGATCCAGTCCTGGGTCATGACGGGGTAGAAAAATCCCATGAACAAGAGCACGACCATTTTGCTGCTGGTGATTGAAATCCTGTTGATCTTTGTGTTCGCCAACCTTTCCTCCCTGTTTCACACCATGCAGGAACGTGAAACCCGTTCCTACATCGAGGTGGCCGAATCCGTGGCGGACGTCATCATGAAAAGCGCGGCGCCTGAAACCGATCCCCTGGAAACGCAAAACAGTTTTTTTTCCAACATTCAACGGGTACAGGCGGCCGGGCGCGAAGCCGTGTACGATGCCGAAAGCGGCACCCTGCAACTGTTGCGCCCCCAGGCGGACGGCTCGGCCGTGTTGTTTGTGCGTCACGCCCGCACCCCCGTGCTGGAAACCCTGCAACGCGTATCCCGGCTTTTCTCCCTGCTCATCATCATGACCGCTTTTTTCCTGTTGATCACGGTCTTTTACCTGGTGTACCGTTTTCGCGCGGACCGGGGCAAAGAGCAAAACGCGCCCATCGATCCCATCAGCAATTACCTTTCGCGTCTCGAAAGCAGTGAGACCAGCCTGCGTTCCACACTGGAAGAACAGCAGCAGGCGGTTTCACGCCAGCAGGAATTGAACCGCGGCATCATCCGCCACATCAACGCCGCCATCCTGCTGTTGAACGGGCAGGGAAAGGTGGCGGTTTTCAACCCCCGGGCGGAACAGCTTTTTGAGCGCAGCGCCGCCTCGGCCCTGCACCACCCGGTTGAAACGGTTTTGTCGTGTGTTCCCGAAATCGCGGCGTTTGTCCGCGAGGTCAAAGTGCCGGAATCATCTGCGGTGGTGGTGACGCGGGACCGCGACTTCCGCGTGGACATATCTTCCGTAAGTGAAGGCGGGCGCCTGCTGGTGATCAAGGAGGTCACCCGTGAGCGCCGCCGCGCCGAGATCCAGCGGCGCCATGCCGGCTTTGCCATGCTGGGCGAGATGGCCGCCTACCTGACCCATGAAATGCGCAACTCCCTGGGCGTGGTGTACGGTTACACCAGGAGTCTGAAAGCCGACAAGGAACGGGTCGAGCGCATCAACCACGAGATCACCTACCTGACCGGCATGATGGACAACTTCCTCAACTTCGCTCGGCCCCTCTCCCCGGGGGAACGCACCCCGGTCAACCTGACCGAAATTTTAGCCGCCGAATGCGAAGCCGCCGGATTGGAGTTGGCCGCGCCGGAAAAAGGAGTGGAAGTTCGCGGGGACGCGGGACTGGTGCGCAGCCTGTGTTCCAACCTGGCGCGCAACGCCGCCGAGGCCGGAGCCGACCGCATGGAACTGGTTATTGACGGCACCGACCCCCTGGAGCTGCGGTTGCATGACAACGGCCGCGGCATCCCCGAAGACCAGCGCGACAAGATCTGGCTCCCCTTTTTCACCACCAAGGAAGAGGGCACGGGCATGGGCCTGGCCCTGGTGCGCAAGATTATGAACGCCCTGGATGGAGATATCCGGCTGGAAGATTCACTCGAAAAAGGTACCGAATTCAGATTAACCTTTTTCTCGTGAATCGAGTTGGAGAGTTGGAGAGGAAAACTGCGAAAACCCCCCTGAATAAGGAAGAAGGAATAAGAAAACCTTCTCCCGAAACCGGCACTGAATTCCGTTTGACTTTCTTTTCCTGAACAATCCGGAACTCGCCTCCCCTCGCCCCTCGCCATATTAAAACCACTGAACACACGGAAAGAGAAATCGGGAAGATTGTACAATCGTTCAAAAAAGATGATCCATCCTTTTACATCGTTCCGGTTCCTTCAAGATTCAATCTTGATCTGGGCAGAACATGAAAACGGATTGGATTCCTGTTTCCATGAAAACCCTGGTCCTGTCTTACAAAATCCTTGTTTCTATCGGTGAGGAAATCAGGCATGCTCCTTGCCCGCGTGCGCCATGCGGCGCGGGGTGTACAACAGGCGTTCACCTGAGAAGACTGACCTATACCAAATCACATACCGGTATTTTGAGGAATATGAAAAAGTGTACACAGAAAGGTACGAGAATGAGTACGGAACCTTTCGGAAGGTAATCCGCAGCACGATCCGGCGGTACCTGGACTGTGGGATACTGGAGCATGGCTTTGCCAGGGTGCGCTGCGCCGCGTGCGGGTTCGACTTTTTTGTGGCGTTCAGTTGCAAATCAAGGTTGTCCTGGACGACATGCCGGACCGCAAGGAATGCCGCCGGGCCTGGGCGCGATTAATCTACCAGGTATATGAAGTCGATTCATTGAAGTGTCCCCGGTGCGGGAAGCAAATGAAAATCATCGCCTTCATTCAAGACAGGCATGAGGTGGTGCGCATTCTCAAGCACCTGGGGTTGTGGCCTATGGAGTATCCCTCAGCCGCGCCCGCCCGGGCGTCACCCCATGAT
>DSBM01000088.1 GCA_011049425.1 Candidatus Aminicenantes bacterium | reverse complement strand
GTACGACTCATTTGATCAACCAAAAGGGAACTGCTGCTAATTCTTTGTTTGGTACCCATCACACCACCCATTCGTCTTTGCGGCGCTCGGCTTCCACCCTGAGGTAGGGGGAAAGCACGCTGATGCCTCCGCTGACCGTTGAAGCGGATTCCCGCGAGACACGATCGATTTTGAGGAAATAGGAAAGGAAAGCCGTGCGCAGGCCGAAGTGGACCGGTTCACCCAGGTCGGAACCGTCAAACATGTATCCGCTGGCGCCGTAAGTGCGTTCCGCTCCCGCTGCGCCGCGCAAACGCAACCCGGTTACCAGGACGCCGCGACCGGTCTCTTTCATGATCCGCTCCAGGGAAATCACGGAGGGGCGCACGCATAAGTTGGTAAATCTCGCCCTGGGGAATGGGTCCGCGTCACTGCGAAAGCCGTTTCCGCTTATGGCCGCGCCCTCGCGCGCGGCCCCGGCCAGGTCCGTGATACGGGCCTGGACCCGGCCACCTTCCACCAGTTCCGTTTCCCGGCACATCACCCCTTCATCATCCATGGGAACGGAGCCGGGCATGCCGTCCAGCAGTGGAGAGTCCACAATCTGGACCTGGGGGGCGCAGCGGATATCCCCGGGGGCGAACTCGCCCGAAACACGCAAGACCGCGGCAAAGTCATGCAGTATCGTGGCGGCGGCAAAGGGGGAGAGCACCAGCCCGATACCGCGTTTGCGCGGCAGGGGATGGCCCGGTTCGGCGCCCAGGAAAAAGATGCCCCGCCCCAACAGGCGGTCAGGCTGGATATGCAGCCAATGGGTCCGTTGCTCCACGACTTCGACTTCGTTTATTCCCTGGCGCAACTTCAGGTGCAGGCTGAAGAGGGATTTTTTGTACTTGGCCTCAAATCCGCGGGTGTTGGCCACGTTCACTTTGCGTTCTTCCAGGCGCAGGCGCCAGCCCGCCAACTCGACATCGGCGTAGCGAATCATCAATTCTGAGAGTCGGGATGCCGTCTCCGCGCCCAGTTTGTTTGCGTCCTGAACCACCGGATCATGAATTTCCAGACGCACCCGCCGGGCTTCGGTGGGAAGCAGGTGATCGAACCCGGGGGCGTTGTCGGCCATGGCGCCGCGTTGCAACTCGCGGAACACATTGCGCGCCCCCTTGATGGAGGGTGAAGAGAGGCAGGCCCCAACCGGGAAACCGCTTTCGCGAAATCCGCGCACGGACAGGATATGGATTGTTCCCGCGGTTTCCCTGATTTCCCCGTTGCCCTCCCGCGTCCATTCCCGCACATTGGCGCGCAGGCGCCGCAGGTCCACCTGGCGGAATCCCGCTTCCCTGCCCACCTGCAGGAAACGCTCCATTACGCGCCACCCGGGCTTATGCCCAATCCATCCACCCTCACGGTGGGCTGACCCACCCGTACATGCAGGGTTTGTGCCTTTTTGTGGCAGAAACTTACGCCCCGGTCCAGGCGGAAGTCGTCTCCCACCATGCTGACCGCCTGGAAAGCCGCATCCATGTTTCCTTGAACCGTGACCGGACCCAATGGGGCACCCAGGCGGCCGTGTTCAATCAGGAAAGCCGAGGGGATGTGGAAAGCGAACCGTCCCTTGCGGAACAATACCCGCCCCAGGCCGAATTCCGCGGCATATACGCCGCGTTTAATGGAGCCCATGATCTCTTCCGGCGACATGGATCCGGGCTGCAGGTAGAGGGCGAACATGCGGGGCATTGGGGAGCGGTCAAACCCCTCCTGGCGCGCATGGCCCCGCTCGGGAACCCCCAGGCGCCGGCCCGTATCGCGGTCACAGATAAAGCGACGCAATACGCCTTCCTCGATCAACTGCGGATGGCGGCACACCTCGCCCTCATCATCACGCAGGTCCGGGGAAATGAAAGGGTCGGTTGCGCATCGGGCCGACAAGGTGACGGCGCGGGACATGACCCGGCGCCCGACGTCCCGGGCGGTCAGCGGAGAATCTCCCGCCAGCACGTGGTCTCCTTCCAATGAATGTCCCATGAGTTCATGCCAGATAATGCCGCCGTCGCCGGCGGCCAACACCACGGGAAGGGTCAGGGTTTCCCGCAGGAGACGGCCTGTGCGATGGTTATCGATAATGGCACGCAAACGCTGCAGCAGGCCGTCACGGTTAAAACTTTCGCCCGGAAGGCGCCCGTCTCCCAGCTCGATCTCTTTGTCGTTGGCCAGAATCCGTACACGGATGTGGAGCCCGTCATGGCAAGATACCGCGCAGTGCTCTTTTCCACCGCGTTTAATGATGCGGCGGCATTGGCGAAAACTGCGGATCACCACCATCCATTGCTCTACATCCAGCCCCGCCAGAGCATCAAACAGGGGCCTTTGCCGGCGCAACGCCTGGGCCGGATCCAGGGTCGGCGGCAAATGGCATGTCGCCTTCCCCTGTTTGGGCAGGTTCAGGGCGGTTGCGGCCCGCTCCAGGGATTCGGCCTCCTGCCAGGAGGTGGACCAGGTTTGCTTGAAAGTGCGTTCCATGCCGCCCGCGCGGCTGACCAGGGAGAACTGGCGGTTTCCGTTTGAGTCGATCTCTATGCGCTGAATGCGGGTCTCTTCCGCCATCGCGATCCGGTCTTGCGTCATCTTCTCCATTGTATGCCCGGAACCCGCTGAAATCAACGCCTTCTTTTTGACTCAACACCCGGGCTGTGTTATAAAAATGTATCCCATGGACGGCCTGAAGCGTTTTTTCCTCCATTGTATCTCCCTTCCTTCCCTCAGCCGTATCTACGGCCGCATAACAAGAATCAAAAGACCCCGCCGGCTGGCACGGCGCATGATTCGCGTTTTTCAACGCAGTCATTGCATTGACATGAGTCGTTTCCAGGGTACGCCGGACGACTACGCCAGCCTGGCCGAGTTCTTTGTGCGCCCTTTGCACGAGACCGCCGTTCCCCCGCGCGCCCCCCAATTCCTGGTTTCGCCCGCGGACGGGCGACTGGTCGGCATTGAAACCGTTCAAAAAGATGCGGCCACCCAGGTGAAAGGGCTCAGCTATTCGCTTTCACACCTGGTGGGCGAAGAAATGGATTTTTCCCCGGGATGGCATGTGGCAACCGTCTACCTTTCCCCTGCCGACTACCATCGCTTCCATCACCCCCTGGACGGCCGGGCTACGGCCACGCGCCGGCTGGGGGCGTCGCGCTTTCCCGTCAATCCCACGGGCAGCCGCCTGATTCCCCGCCTGTTCGTGCGCAACGAGCGCGTGGTGGTACAGTACGAGCATGCGGGTACCCGTTTTTATCTCGCGGCGGTGGCCGCAACCTTTGTAGGCGGCATCCACATGACCCTGCCCGTCCCCTCCAAAAAAAGCCGCGACCAACTGGTCCAGGACACGCCGGTGCGGCAACTGGATGAACTGGGACGGTTTGACCTGGGGTCCACCATCGTGCTCCTGGTCCCGGCGGCAATGGCGGACCCGCTGGACCTGCCATTGGGAACAAAGGTAATGGTGGGAACACCGCTGTTTTCATTAGTGAAAAGTTGAAAGTGAAAAGTCGGACCAAGGTGACAGGTATCAGGAACACAGAGAACAGATGTAGGGGCGAAATATTTTTCGCCCCTACTTCCGGGTCATTCTTTCCAACTCTCCAACTTTTCTGTTATTTCCCGGCCTTGCGCAGGGTCACGTTTCCATTGATGGTGTGCAGAACCACTTTGTTGCGACCATCACCGGTGCGGCCGGATGCACGCAGGGTCTTAAGCTGCTTGCCGTTCTTTTCAATCCACTCTTTGTCTTCTTTTACTTCCAGGTTGAAATCATCTTTGATGCGGTATTCATTGTGACCGTTCTTGTAGATGGTGATGCGGATTTCCACATCCATGGACAATCTGGCGGGAACCGTCAACTCGATATCTCCAGACAAAGAGGTGATCTCTACATGGCGATCTTTGCCGGCGGGGTCGCCCACCATGCGCGCACTCACATCGCCCGAAAGGGTTTTGGCCTCAATCCAGCCGTCCACTGTTTCGATCAGGATGTCACCGCCCATGGTCTTGGCTTTCACGAATTCCCCGGCTGATTTAACCGTGATCTGTCCACCCATGGTGTGCAGGTCCGCGCCCTTGGGGGCATCGTCCACATTCACGGCGCCACCCATGGTGGAGATGCGAACCACCGCATCGGTGGTGCCCTCACCGCTTTTCCTTTTTACGTTGCGGTAAATGACATTGCCTCCCATCGAGGAGCCCTTGACATCTCCAACCACGTCTTCCAACAGCACACGGCCGCCCATGGTGCGCACTTCGCCGTCCACGCGGGAATCCCGCAGGGTCACATCACCGCCCATGGTTTTCATGTAGACCACGCCTCCAAGGCGATGCAGCTCAAGATCGCCGCCCATGGTCCTGCCGGAGATCTCTCCACTCACGCCGGTTACATGAATGGCGCCTCCAAGGCTGCGTAGCTTGAGATCGAATTTTTCAGGCACCTGCACCCTAAGCACATGATCTCCATGGTGACGCGACCATTTCTCAAATCCGGCGCCCAGCTGGGTTTCCACTTCAACGCCTTCATCGATCTGACGCACCATGAAAGGCATATCCTGACTCACTTTTCCTTTCACGATAACCTTTACCATGACACTGGACTTTTTCCAGCCGGTCACTTCGATCT
>DSBM01000087.1 GCA_011049425.1 Candidatus Aminicenantes bacterium | reverse complement strand
TTAACCTGCATTTCTCACAACGATCTGCTGCAATGGCGGATATGGCCGCATTGACGGCGTTATGCTCGGTCATTCTTCTCAGCCATAGCGCTGCTATGCCTTCGAATAATGCCTGTCGCATGCCTTGTCACTACAACCATCTACGCCATTTCGCGACAATCCTTGTGAGAAGTGCAGGTTAACGCCTTGCAGGGTCGGTCCACTCTTCAACTGATTGAACTTTCTGGCTTGGAATAACGAATAAGGAAGAATGAATGGTAAAGCCTTTGCCATTTTTTACAGGCCATTGCGGTATTTTACTTCCTGTCACCTTTTTTCTCTTTAACTTTTCAACTCTGATTATCCAAAAATCCGTATTTACATACTTACAAGCACCGTCCCCATTATGGCCAGGGTACGAGGTCGCGGGCGATTGCAGTCGCGGAGAATTCCCGCCGGGTGGTCGTTTCCAGCTCGTCTATTTGCGATTTCGTCATTAGCGGGTTGATGTGGATCAGCAGCAATTGTTCCACCGCGGCCCGGCGTGCGATCTGTACCACTCCCTCCAGGTGGGCGTGGCCTGCGGCGGCAACGCTTTCACCCCTGCCCCAGCACTCGTGCATGAGCAACGGACAGCCCGAGATGAATTCCATGGTTTCAGCGTCACAGCCCGTATCGGTGATATAGGCAAGCTCGTTTCCAATGCGGATCCCCATTGAGGGATTTGTGTGGGCCTGGATGCGGCAATGGATGCGCAGACCGGCGATGTCATTTTCTCCCGGTTCCAGGTCCACTACCTCCAGACCAGGGTTGGCCCGGTTCAGCCGATGGGCGAAAAACGGCGGGGTCACCAGCCGGTCCAGGATAGCGGCGGCGGATTCTCCGTAAACCGCTTTTCCCGGGGCGGCCACAATGATCCGGCGCCGGGGGAACAGTGCCGAAAGGTAAATCAATCCCGCGGTGTGGTCCAGGTGGTAATGGGAAAGCAGGATCAGCACCGGCTGTTCCTCGTGTTCATGACTCCCGGCGAAATCCGCCAGGCGGCACAATCCGGTACCGGCGTCCAGGATCAAGTCCAATTCATATCCTTCAACCCGGTAGCAGGCGGTGTGGTTGTTGTGCCGCGGCATCCATCCCATTCCGCCCAGGGGCAGAACCCGCATTTTTTCAGCGCCGGTCA
Source organism: Candidatus Aminicenantes bacterium (assembly GCA_011049425.1). Classification (NCBI taxonomy): domain Bacteria; phylum Candidatus Aminicenantota; species Candidatus Aminicenantota bacterium. Next base: position 5,930 of record DSBM01000087.1, on the reverse strand, counting down.
AGCGTTGCCTCCTGCTGAACCGGGGCCGGCTTGGCTTTACCGGGAAAGATGCGGCTCCAGGCGGAATGCCCGCGCAAAAGGATGACGCCCATGCCCCAGGCGGCCATGAGCAGGTCCAGGCCTCTTCGCACCAGGATAAGGCTGACGGCGTGAGAGGGTCCCAGGCCCAGCAGTACGAAAAGGGAGAGATAGGTCATCTCGTAGACACCCACCGACCCGGGCACGCCGGGCAATACAAACGCAACGGATCCCAGGATCACCAGCAGGAAGGCTTTTTCCGGCGTGATTTCCGCACAACCCAGGAATTTCAAACTGAGAAAAATTTCGAATGTCCACAATGCCATGAACACCAGGTACCCCACAAAAACCAAAAAGAAGCGGTCGCGGTGGCTGCGGTAAAACTCCGACATCAGGGCATCCGTCTCCGCGATTCTGCTCTCGTAGCGCTTGCGGAACGATCGCCCCAGCTTGAAACGGTTCAGAAGGTCCAAAACGCGCATGAAAAAGCCTTTTTTCTGCTGGTGAATCAACCATACGACCAGGACAATCAGCAAGACGGTGACGATCAGGAAGGCGCCCGTCTGCGCGGGAGGGCGCGGCGCGGACAAGACCAGCATGGCCAGTCCGACCGGAATCAATAGAGCCGTTACCGCCAGTTCAATGGTCTTGTCGATGACCACTGATGCGATGACATTGCGCTGGGGATTGTCTTTCACCATCAGGGCTTTGAACGCATCGCCGCCGATGCGCGAAGTGGGGGTGATGTAGCCCACGGCATGTCCCGCCATGCGTGCGCCCAGAAGGTGAAACAGACCGGATGTTCCTCCGCATCGCTCCAGCACGGCTTTCCAGTTCAGTGCGCGCAGGCCCCAGAAAAGCAGGCGCAACAAAACCAGGATCATCAATTCCGTCAAGGAGACGCGCCTCAGCGTGTTCCAGATGCGCTCCGGCCCGGCCCGAACCACCACGAACACAAACAGGCCGATTCCCGCCAGGGCCAGGGCCAACGTGATCCCGCGTTTCAACGAGCCTTCCTCCGGCGATTGTTTCTGTTCACGGCCTTGCTCCTTGTTTTGTCGCCACGGCAAATCCCGGTGGACGCCTGGTGTGGTGATCCGTTATCTGCTGGATTGCCTGCCCCAGGGCCAGCATTTCCGCTTCGGCGAAGAGATCCGCGGTAATGGTGATGCTGAGGGGATGGCCGTCCGCATCGAAGCCGTTGGGCAACACCAGGGCGGGGTGCCCGGTCAGGTTGGTGAGCAGCAGGTTGTCGCTGCCGAAAGTGGGACATACATAAAGGTCCACGCGGCGGAACAGTTCTGCCATGCGTTGCATGAGCAGGGCGCGGATACGGTTGGCCTGGATGTACTCCACGGCCGGGATCAGGCGGGCGTGGCGAAACACGTTGGGCCAGGCGTTGCGCACCTGGCGCACGAGTTGATCGTCCCGGTTCGAGCGCGTGAATTCATCGAAGGCGGCGGCCGCTTCGGCGTTCAGAATCAGAGCCAGGGGATCGATGGGAAGGTCGGGCAACTCGATTTCCACGGGCTCTATTCCCAACGAACGTAACGCGGCAAGGGTGGCGTGGTCAGTGGGATTTTCGTTTCCGGTTCCGAAAGCGCCGGTGACAACGCCCACGCGCAATCCCCGGATGCCTCGGGGCGGGGGCCAGGCGAAGGGCAGGTTCCGGCAATCGGGATCTTTGCCGTCGGCTCCGTGGATGGCGGCAAAAACCAGTCCTGTGCCCTCCGCGGACCGGCAGATGGGGCCGGCTTTGTCCATGCTCCAACTCAAGGCCATAACCCCGTGGCGGCTGACACGGCCGAATGTGGGACGCAATCCGGTGACACCGCAACGGGTTGAAGGAGAAACAATGGATCCCCAGGTTTCGGTGCCGATGGCAAATCCCACCAGGCCGGCGGCGGTTGCGGCGGCCGGTCCCGCGGAAGAGCCGCTTGAACCCTGCTCAAGATCCCAGGGATTGCGGGTTTTTCCCCCGTACCAGACATCCCCCCACGCCAGGGCGCCGGCGGTCAGTTTGGCCACGAGCACGGCGCCGGCCGCCTCCAACCGTTCGACCACGGTGGCGGGTTCATCCACGACCTGGTTTTTGAACGGAGCGGCGCCCCAGGTGGTGGGATATCCGGGAACGGCAAACAAATCCTTGATGCCGTAAGGGATGCCATGCAGCGGACCGCGCCACTTTCCCGCAGCCATTTCCTTGTCGGCCCGGCGAGCCTGGCGCAAGGCCAGGTCTTCGGTCAGGGTAACGACGCATTCCAGTCCGGGTCCCAGTTGTTTGAGCCGTTCCAGGTAGATTGCGGTCAGGTCCTGGCTGCGCAGGCGGCGGGAGCGCAACCAGGCGGCCAGAACCGGCAGGGGCTGGAAAGCAATCTCAGCCCGATCCCGGGGCAGCGGCGGGGGCAACGGCGGCTGCCAAGCCGGTACCGGGTCAACGTCAATTGGAGGAAAAAAGACGGCCGGGTCAAAACGCAATGCCGGCGGCAGGGAGTTGGGCAAAGATACAGTGCGCAGGCGACGGAAACTGTCCAGCCGTTCCCGCAGGTCGGGACGCATCAGCTCTACCTCTGAAGCAGTGAATTCCAGCCCATTCAGGGCGGCGGCGGCCCGGACCGAGGCAGTGGAAAACGGATCCGTCGCCTGTGGTTTTGGAAACAACCAGAGCCGGGCGGCCAGAGCCAGGCAGGCCACGGCCAGGATAAAGGCGGCGATTCGCCAGGGGTTCGGGTTGCGATTTACCGGGGTCATGTCAAACTCCTGTCGGGAGAGGCTTCCTCCCGCTTTGCTCGCCTGCGCGCGGCAAGGGGAGCGGGGATGAAAAACTTAAATCACTGCGGGAAAAGCGAATGGGGGCAGGCCCGTGAAGGGGACCGAAATGAAGGGCGGGATCTTCAGTTGATTTCGGAATCACCGAAACTTTTTTCATGCCGTTTCTCAGAGCCGATCGCAGGGGTATGCGGTTGCATCCACGTTACGGTACGGCGATTGCGTTGTCAAGGGTTCATCAGGTTGTGGCCAGGTCGCGGCAGGCGGACAGGATGTTGTCGAAGAGTTCCTGCAGGCGGTGGGTGGGGGTGGAAGAGAAAGCGATGCGGAGCATTCCGTCCAGGGCGATGACCCCTGTATCGTAATGGTTCAGCAGTCGACGGCGCACCGCTTCCGCATTGGCTTGAACCAGCCGCAGGCAGATAAAGTAGCCGGAGTTGCAGGGCAGGGGAGTGAACCATTGGCAGGCTTCGGGATGGGTGGCGAGGATGCGTCTGACTTCCCGGTAGCGTTGCCGCATGAGAAAAAACTTGCTGTTTCGTTCCCGCATGTATCCGGGGTCGTTTAGCGCGTTGAGGATCAGGGACTGAGAAAGCCGGGACGCGGATGATATATTGCCACGCAGCATACCCGCGGTTTTCTCTTCCAGGGCGGCGTAGAGGTCCGTATTTCCTCCGCGGATGCCGTAGGTAATGAATCCCACCCGGAATCCCCAGGCGTATTCCTCTTTGGTGGCGCCGTCCACTTTCACGGCCAGCAGATTCTCATGCAGGTCGGCCAGTTCGGCGAACAGGGACTCGCGGTACACATTGTCTTCGTACACCAGTCCGTAATAGGCGTCGTCCAGAATCACCAGCAGGCGGTATCCCTTTTGCGCGGTTTCTGCCAGGATTTCGCGCAGGCGGGGGATCTCTTCCCGGGTGGGGGTATAGCCCGTGGGGTTGTTGGGGAAATTGAGGATCACTGTGCGGCGTTGGGACGGCGGTCCCGCCTGCAGGGATTTGCTGAATCCGTCCAGGTCCAGGCCGTTTTCGTGGAACAGGGGGTATGGTGCCAGGCGCGCGTCGCGGGCATGTCCAAAGACCAGGCGGTAGTTTCCCCAGAAGAGGTCGGGGTGGAGCACGATATCTCCCGGATCCACAAACAGGGCTCCCAGCAGGCTCAGCCCGTGGGTGATGGCCTGGCAGACCAGCGGGCGGCTGATGGGCTTCTCCGCCAGAGTGGGATTCTTTTCCAGCAGGCGTTGGGCCCAGCGGTCACGCAGGGCCGGCAGCCCGGGGCTGGGGGCATAAGGGAACGCTTCTTCCGGTTTCAGGTTCAGGTGTTTGGCAATGGTTTGGAGGCGCAGGGGGCTGCCGTCCTCTTCCAGGGCCGTACCGATGGTGGCGTTGATGGCGCAGCCGGCCGCCTCGGCGCCCTGGGCCAGGATACCGGAGCGGGGAAAATAGATGCTGCGGCCCTTGCCGGAAAGCAGGTGAAGAACCGTGGGTGAATGGGTTTCAATGGTGCGGTTGAGCTCGGTTGCCCGGGGATGAATCTCTTTCATGCGTCGCCTCGCTGGTTTGGAATCAAGATATTATTCTACTCTCGGTGGCGGGTAAAGGCAAGGATTTCAGCAACGGATCAAGGCTTGTTCCGGATTCGCAGTTCGGTTCCGGGGAATGCTTTCATGGCGGTTGTCAGGTCATCCAGGTCAGTGGCGCCGAACGCGAAGTGATAGGGGTAGAGGACGTCCGGCTTCATGGTCTTTATCGCATCCACCACCATATCCGCATCCATGGTGTAGGGCAGGTTGATGGGCAGGAACGCGATGCTGATTTGTTCCAGAGCCTTCATTTCCAGTGTGTTCTCCGTGTCCCCGGCAATGTACACCCGGGTATCGCCGAATGCCAGTATGTAGCCGTTGCCCTCGCCTTTGGGATGATAGGGAGTGCCGTCTTTTCTTTTATGCACGATATTGTAGGCAGGCACCGCCATGATGTGGATCCCGTATATGTCCCGGGTCTCGCCGTTGCCGATGGCTTCCGCTCCCGGAAGGTCGCTCAGGCAGCCGGCTGAACAAAGGATGCGCGTTTCCGGCTTGCGGATCTGTTTGATCGCCGCGGCGTCCAGGTGATCGCCGTGTTGATGGGTGACCAGGATCAGGTCGGCGACGGGCAGGCCGGCGTAGTCCGCCATGCGGGAAGAGGGGTCGATATGGATGATCCTGTTGTTGAATGAAAACATGAGTGAGGCATGCCCCAGGCAGTTGATTTCCAATGGTCCGGCGGAAGTTTTGATGACATCCGCGCTTCCGAATGCAAAGGCTGAACAGAAAAAGATCATCATGATGATACTCCCGATTGTTTTTGCCATTTCCTCCTCCTCGATTTTCCAGTCTTACTGTATCTCCTTGCGAATGAGACTTCAAGGGTGAGTAACATCCGGGATTCGCAATTTCGCTTTTCTTTTTTGCGTGGATTTGATAACCTCTGAACCTGAGGGAACCCGGCGCCCGTCCGGGAGAAAGGACCGCGTTTTATTGGGTAACTTGGAGGAAGGATGAAGGAAACACACACCGCGCTGGTCGATCCGGCCATTGTGGATCGCCGCATCGAAAGCATGGGAATTTCCGACCTGGGCCTTGCATCAATCCGCGAAATCAAAAAGCTGGTGGATGACATCGAAAAGGAATCCGGCGTTGCATTCGTGCGCATGGAGATGGGCATTCCCGGCCTGCCCGCTGTTCCCATCGGCGTGGAAGCGCAGGCAAATGCCCTGAAAAACGGGGTTGCATCGCTGTACCCCGACATCCAGGGAGTCCCGGAACTCAAAAAAGAGATTTCCCGGTTTGTGCGCAATTTCCTTGACATCGAGGTTTCGCCTGAACACTGCCTGCCCACAGTGGGATCCATGATGGGAAGCCTGGCGGCCATGCTGACCGTCAACCGCATGCACGCGGAGCGGGAAGGCACGTTGTTTATCGACCCCGGCTTTCCCGTACACAAGCAACAATGCCGCCTCCTGGGTCACGATTTCAAGTCTTTCGATGTGTATGATTATCGCGGACCCCGGTTGCGGGAAAAACTGGAGTCGATGCTGGCAAGCGGCAAGGTCTCTTCGATCCTTTACTCCAACCCCAACAACCCGGCATGGATCTGCTT
>DSBM01000086.1 GCA_011049425.1 Candidatus Aminicenantes bacterium | reverse complement strand
TTTTTTCGGCGATTGGGGGCCAGGAATTCGAAATAGAGGCGCTTGGAGATCCGCAGGACCGCCATCATACCGAAACTCAGCACCGAATCGATCAAGACGATACTGTAGGGAATGTCCCATTGGGGCAGATGTTTGCGCACTAAAGCGTTGCCCACCGCCATCAGGGCCGTGACACTGAACAGGCATTTGAGGATATTTTTCAACTCCGTAATGCCCACGAAGCGCCAGTTGATATTGTACAGGCCGCACAAGAGCAGCACAAAGATTTTGAGCCCGGCCAGCGCCGCCAGCCAGGCCCAGAACGGCGCCGCATACTCCGCTGGAAACACAAATTCGAAGCGCAGCAGGAAAGCCGCATAAAGAGAGGATACGATGATCGTTGTATCGGCAAACAGGAAAAAAAACAGACGCTTCAAACGGGATGGTTGTAAAAACCGCTCAAACCACGACTGTACTTGCGCAATCAGCGCTTTCATCTCTTTTTCCCCACAGAAAATCGGTGACAAAAACGTCGCCACACAAAACTCAGGCGGCGCGATCGTGTTCTCCACATTATCATACGGTTTCTTTTGTTCTTTCCCATATTCAGGATCACGGGGAAGGGGACCGTCGGCCGCTCCTCACTACTCTCATCGGGTAAGTTTACCTTGGGCTCAGTGGAATCACTTGATTTGTTCAATACCCCCCCGGAGGTTTCGCCGCGGAAATCGGGCAGGCTGCCGCCGTTAGGGATTGCCGGGCGTCACCAAAAAAAAAAGATGGCATTGCCATCGCTGCTAGCATAGCATGATCTTTGCCAATTTTTCGCCAAAAAGAGCAAAGGGTTCGAAAATCAAGATATAGCGGCCTTTTGCGGGATTGCCACGCTTTGGCCGGGTGCTCGGATCAACGATCTTCCGGGCACTGAGTTTACGGTAATCGAGTCCTCAGTGCCTTTTGGTTTGTCTGGCCTGTTTCATTGACAGCAACAACTTGAAATGGTACACTTTTTTAGCCATGTTGAGGGTGCAAAACATCGATTCCGGTACGGTGATTTTTCTTACTGCCGGGGACTACACCTGGGGTCGCTCGAATCAGAGCGACGTGATCGTGCGCAACGAAACCGTGTCGCGCAAACATGCGCGGGTATGGTGGGAATCCGATAATTGGTGGATCTCTGATTTGGGAAGCACCAATGGTACTTTCCTGGACAGGGCGCCACTGACTGAAGCCTGCCGGATCACTGAGTCCGTGCAAGTTCAATTGGGCAATATTCTGTTCGAACTCTCTCCCTGGGACCGGGATGACGTTTTGCCCAAGCAGGTAGCCTCACCGCCCCTGACCATTGATTTGGGAGAAAAAACCCATAGCCTGGACCACGGGGAAATCAGCCAGGTGAAAACCGAACTTTCCTTTCTGGATATGTTTATGAACATGGAGAGCCCCGAAGATTTCTACCACTCTGATCTGCCGTTGATGTTTACCCGCCTGGGAATCAGCGGTTTCGGGGTAATAGTTGAATGGAAAGATAAGCCGTTGTTGCTCTTTTTCCACGGCGAATTGCCCTCAAACCTATTGGAGAATGTCGAACATCTCCAGGACAGCCTCAAATCCCACTTGATACTGGAAATTCCCGACACGAATTCGCGCTGGGAATCGATTCCCGTATCCTACCGCAAAGAGCGGCTCAGTTACTTCGTGATCACGCCCCAACACCAGTTCCCGGAGGGATTGCCCTTTTTCCTGCGCTCCCGGCTGGCGCGCCTGACTGAATTGTTATACGTGATCAACCGCACAAAATCGGGCAAACGCGCAGGAACCAGCAAAGACAATCCCAACCCGCAAAGCAACAACGACAATTTGATCTGCCTGCCGGAAATACAGGATGGGGTTCTGCTGGCGTCTAATATTTCCCGGGAAATGGTGGAAACAGCCCGGCGTATCGCGCCGGAAAGTGCCGGAGTAATCGTTGAAGGAGAAACCGGCGTTGGCAAAGAGATCGTTGCCGCCATAATCCACCACTTTTCCGGGCGCAAAGGGCCTTTTCTGCCGGTCATGACATCTTCCCTGCCGGAAAACCTGGTGGAAAACGAATTATTCGGCCACAAAAAAGGCGCCTACTCCGATGCCGTGTCAACAGAAGAGGGCAAATTTGCGGCGGCTGAGGGGGGCACCATCTTTTTAGACGAAGTGGCGGACATGCCCACATCCGTACAAGCCAAGTTGCTGCGTGTGCTGGAAAGCGGTGAGATCTTTCCCATCGGTGCCACACACGCGCAGCGAGTGAACGTGCGCATCATTACGGCATCCAATATCCCCTTTTCCAAATTGCTGGAATCCGGCAGGTTGCGCCGGGATCTCTACCATCGTCTGAAAACCTTTACCGTGTATGTCCCGCCCCTGCGCGAACGCCGACAGGAGATTCTGCCCCTGTTTGAATTCTTTTTATCGCGGGCGGCCAAAAAGAAAAATAAAACCTTTGCGGGTTTCTCTCCCAAGGTGGTGCGCCTGTTGCTGAACTACCCCTGGCCGGGCAATGTGCGTGAACTCAGGAATGAAGCCGACCGTGTCGCCCTGATGATGAAGCCTTCCGGTGTGGTGCACGCGGAAACCCTGAACGAAGAGATCCGCGCCCTGGGCACCGCGGATATGTCCGTGGAAGTCCCCGGTTCCGGTACCACCATGCAGGAACAGGTGGACCAGTTGCAGCGCCGCCTGGTCCCGGCCGCCCTGGAAGAATGCGGCGGTAACAAGACCCGGGCCGCGGAGAAACTGGGGCTCTCCCGCAAGGGACTGACCAAGATGATTCAGCGGTTGGGGTTGGAAGAGAAATAAAAAACAGTTGGAGAGGGAAAACAAGAATTTCCTGACACCTGTAACCTGTCACCTTTATTAAATCCGAAGCACGAAATCCGAAATCCCAAACAAATTCAAATGACCGAAATACAAATGTTCAAAACAAAAGCAATGCGGGCCCCGCTCATGCCTCTCGCCAATCGCCACTTGCCCCTCGCCATTATTTGTTTAAGGAAAAACAAGTTGAGGGAGTTGAGGGAGTTGAGGGCGGGAAAGAAGAAAGCTGAGGTTCAGGTTGAGGTTGAGGGGATCCTGAGCACCGAGTACCCAGCACCAAGAACATATAATGAAATCCACTGATTGCTTGTTCTATTTTAACGCGGATTCAGCACGGCCACTTCGGACAATGGCATTGATTGTTCCGCCGGCAACTCGAAGAACTTGATCCCCAGGGTTCGTGATTCGGGGGAAAGCCCCATTGCCTTCAGGTTGAAGGTTGGTTCGACGCGGATCTCCAGGAAACCTGAGCGGTGATCCGGATCCGTCACCCGGAAAAATCGTTCGCCGATTTTATTAAAATCAAAACGTTGATAAAACTTCCCTCGCCAGTAGACATCCACGCGTTGACGTTGACCGGACAGGTGCGCCAGCGGCGCCCCACAGACCAGCCGGAATGGAATCGACCTTCCCTGTTCATCCAGATGAATGTGGATCCCCGCCGCGTCCCGGGCCCAGCGGAAGCTTTCGCCCCGGTCAGTGCGTTCCTCGTACCAGAAACCGTAATCGTATCGTTCTTCCGCAGCTTTCACCCAGTTTATGGGGTGCAATGCGTGAAAACGTACTGTGTTGGCCATCACGGCCACAAGCAGCAGGCCCAGGGCTCCTGCTCTTGCCAGGCGGTGTTTTTGTGCTTGGGGCTGCACCCCGGGTAGATCAGCTTGCGGCCGCGACAGCGCGATCACCACCCAGAAAAGGACGGCCACTTCCGGTAACCACAGATAGGTGTTAAACAGCAGGAAGGCCAGCAAGGTGAAATACAGGGTCGCAAAAGACCGGTCCTGCGCCCCGCGCGCCAGGGGAACGACTCCCGCCAGGAAGATCAGAAAGAAAATCAGGCCGGGTACTCCGTTCTCATCCAGGATCAACAGGTAGTGGTTCAAAGGCAGGTCCACCACCCGGGCCTGGTTATGCGTCAGGGTCTTGAGCGCGAAAAGGAAATTTCCCGTTCCCACGCCGGCCAGAGGAAATTGCGAAACCATTTTTGCACTGTACCCGATCATGGTAATGCGCCAATTGGTTACTTCATCCAGGGCCTGCAGCTTGTTTTCCACCTGAAACAAGCGTTTGGCCTGGAGCATGTTCTGCTCCAACCGTCGCGTCAGCACCCCCCCGGCCAGGCCCACCATCAACAGCAGAATGGCCATTGCGGTGATTTTCACCCGGGGGCGAATGTTCCGGCTACACAGAAAAACCGCAAAAGCCACCACCACAAAGGCAAAGGCGGTACGGCTGCCGGAAAGAGAGATTCCCGCTAAAGCGGCCAGGGCCAATACCAGAGAGCGAAAATGCCATCGCTGCAGCAGCCGGAAAACGAAATAGACCAGCAATACGCCGGCAAAAAGTCCGAAACCGTTGAAATCGGAAAAACTAGCGTTGCCCTGGCCCATCTTTTCCAGCCACCATTCCTGCGCCAGGATGTCGGGGTCCACGGTACGTTGCACCACGGCCACGACCAAAGCCCACATGAACCCCGTTCCCATGGACGTAAACACCTTTTCCAGGTCGAGTTTCAAAAAGCGGATAAAGTGGAATGCAAATGGAGCGGCGGCATAGAGAAACAGGGAAATCACGGGAAAAATGGTGGCAAAGGACACGCGGTTGCCGAAGGGTTCAACCGGCGTGTTTTGCAGCCAGGCCCGGGCGGGAAGCGTGATGTTGGACCAGCGCATAAATACAAACAGCGCCGAAATCGCAACCACCAAAACAAACAGCAGGTACGCCTTGAGAAACCACTGCGGCACGACAACGCGGTCCCGCCGGATCATTGCCCCCAAAACCAGACCGGATAAATAAAACAGGGCCGGTGCCAGGTAGTTGAACGGATAGCCCGTACCACACAAGTCCGGCAAGGCATTGACCAGGGGCAGCAAACCGAAAAACAAGTAGAGGGCATGTTGCCGGTTGACCAGGTAACTGGCCATACCCAGCAGCAGCATCACCAGCGGCAACAAGACCACGTTCAGGTGAAAAACCACCTTAAGTATCGCCGCTACCAGGGCGAATAGAAAGAGCCCGTATTGCAGGCGCCTTACGGCTTTTTCGCTCATTACAGCCGCTCCACGCGTTGCTGTATGGCTTGCGCGTAACTGCGCGCCACGTCGTCCCAGTTGTAATCCCGGGCAATGCGTTGGCGCGCCCGCTCGCCCAACTGCTTTCGCGCCGGCTTATCCAGGTCCAGGATGCGCTCTAATTGTTCGGCCACGGCGGCGGCGTTGGCTGAAAAATAAAAGCCCAGGTCTGTTACAACTTCACGGTTGTAGATGGTGTCCACAGCCAGAACCACCGCCCCGGCGCCCAAGGCCTGGAGCAAAGCCGGGTTGGTCCCGCCCACTTCGTTGCCGTGAAAATAGGCAAAGGCGTTTGCCAGCAAAGTGTTAACCACGCGTTTGTCATAGATCGGGCCGGGTAGCCGGATGCGATCGTCCGCGGCGGCGGCGTTGCGGATGGCGCGGATGTACTCGGTGTCATACGCATCCCCGCCCACCAGCAGCAACTTCTTTTCTGTTTTTGATTTCCGGAATGCCTCCACCAGGCACAGGGTGTTGTTTTCCGGTACCATGCGCGTTACCTGCAGGATGTAGCCTTTGGGTTCAACACCCAGGGGCTGTAAAACACATTCAGCCTGCGGAAAATCGGCTGCAGAGATCACCGGGGCTCCGTAGCTGATGTAGAGGGGGTCGCAGCGGAACTTGTCTTTGTAAAAACCGGCGATGGCACGGGAATCGGCCACCAGGTCGTGACGGGCAAACA
>DSBM01000085.1 GCA_011049425.1 Candidatus Aminicenantes bacterium | reverse complement strand
TTGCGTTCGCTTATGCTTTATGCCCTGCGGGTACTCATACTCACAACCGCTTACCAATTACCAATGTGTATTTACCCACACAAAACGTAATAGATCCAAAAAAACAATCTCGCTTTAAAGCAATCTCTGCTTTAATGGGTTAGGTAAATTTTAACGCGAATACATGTTCGCCCTGCCGCTCAACGCCGCGGTCAAAGCCTTTGAGTGGCCCGGTTTCGACCCAATTCCCATCCAGGTGAGTCGTCCCGGCAGTGAGGCTGCCGGCGGGACAGGTACGACAGACTCATCCCTGTTCAAGCGAGCCGGGAGATTCTGAACCATTGCTCCCTCATTTGCGTACCGGTAATCAAACAGGAGGGAAGAATGACAAAAGAAAAAAGCCCGACAATCGGGGACAAGGTCCTGGGTCCGTTCATTATCGCCAATGCGATTGTGTGGGGCGCCGTCATATTGGGTGTTGCTTTTGTCCTGAAGGGTAGCGGCATGATGTCCAGCATCATGCCCGTCCTGGGCCCCGGCGCGGTCTTCGCCGTGGTGATTCTCCCCGGTGCCCTGGCCGCCCGTATCAAGAAACCGCTCGGGAAAGGCGGCTGACCAGAACTCTTTTCCCGACCCGCTCCTGACCTTCGGCCCGGAAGCCCTGTTCAATCACATCAACGGCGGAGCGGAACTCTTTCCGGAGCCGGGCTTTTCCGCATCTGCTTGGGGTTTCGTTGTTTTGAAGATAATCCGGTCAAAATCAAATCATCGGAGACCAAGCTGGACAACATTTTCAGTGAAGACCTCATCGGTATCTTGTTGGGTACATTCCAGTATAACCAGTCGGAATAAGGATTCGTGGTCAACCCCCAGGGTATCCGGGGCGACGGTATGCCGGATTCCGCGGGAGACTGGATCCCGAAGCGGAGCGGGCCGTGACACCCGTGTTCTCACGCAAGCGGGCAATGAAACCTTCCGCCTCTCCATGGTCACCGGCTGCGATAACCTGGCGCAGAAAACGAAGCCGGCCGCAGACGCTGTCGATCTGATCCAGTGAATACCGGTTGAAAAGGATTTCAACCAGCAGGTCATCGTCTTCCCGGAGCAGAGTCCGGGCCAGTTCCCGGTGACGGGCGAAAGTCGTTCCCGGCACTTCTCCGCCGTCCATGCAGGCGGCAAAGGCCAGGGAAGTGGCGAAAGGCAAGGTAAGAGAATGCGCCATCATGTGATCGTGTTCCTCGAAACTCATTTCCCTGCAATGCAGTCCGCGGGCGGAGCCGAAGGTGTGAAAGAAATGCTTCCCGGCCGGGCAGGACTCATTGATAATGATCATGCTTTCGCCGGAAAGGGTGCGAGCGCTTGCCGAGACGGGCCCAAACATGGGATGAATCGAAGCAAAAGGCCGTTTACAGCCCCGGTAATAAGCGGCCGGCGCGTCCTTGATCGAGGTGATGTCGACCAGCATACAGTCATGGGGAAGAAAAAGAGAAAGCTTTTGAAACACCGGTACGGTTTGGTGAATGGTAACCGCGTTGATCAGCATATCCGGACGGTACTGCCTGATTTCTCTTAGTTGTTCAAGTCGTCTGGCTCCGGCGGGAAATTCGACATGGGGACGAATATCGAATGCCGCAATTTCGTGACCCGTGGCCAGCATTTCTCTGGCGAGCCATGAGCCCATACCTCCAAGTCCGATAATGGCGATTTTCATCTCAGGCCTCCGGATAACTTCCGAGAAATTTGTAGAAAAGGGCTTTCTCCCTGACTTTGGATAACGATCGGGCCACCGCTTCTGTATCCATGCCGCCTTGAAAATCGATAAAGAAGAGGTATCCGCCGGGGTTGTTCCGTAACGGGCGCGATTCCAGCCGGGTCAGGTTCAATCCGGCCCGGGCGAAGATTTGCAATACCGCCATGAGGGAGCCGGATTTGTGGGGCGTGGCAAGTATGATCGAGGTTTTCTGCTTTTCGTTACCTGGTGCCATGAAATTTTTGCTGAGCGCAAGGAAGCGGGTGCGGTTGGTTGCTTCGTCCTCCACGTCCCTGATCAGGATTTCCAAGCCATACAACTCGGAGCATAGCTCGCCCGCGATCACCGCTGCTTCCCGCCACTGGTTTTCCAGCAGCCGGCGGGCGGCACCGGCGGTATCGTAATGGGGGCGTTCCGTCAGCCCCAGGCGGCGAATGAAGTTGCGGCATTGACCAAGTGCCTGGGGGTGGGAATAAACCACCTTGATTTCCCGGGGCTGGACACCCGGCAGTGCCAGTAATTGATGGTGAATGGGAAACAGTATCTCCGCCCTGATGAAGAGATCATATTCCAGCAGCAGGTCATGTACCTCTCCGATCGCGCCCTCGCTGGAATTTTCAACCGGGACCAGGGCCAGGTCACAACTTTCCGAATCGACCATGGAAAACAAGTCGGAGAACCCCGATACCGGTATGGTTACCGCATCGGGATAGAGCCGGCGGGCGGCCATTTCGCTGTAGGCTCCGTGTTCTCCCTGAAACCCGATCAGGGTGAACTCTTTCTCTTCAAGCCGGCGGCTTTCGCTTACGATCCGTTTAAAGATCTCTTCCAGGTAATCAGGGCTAAGCAATCCTGCGGAGAATCGGCGTAATCTTTCAAAAATCTCTCGTTCGCGTTCATTGTCAATGACATCCTGCTTAAAGGCGCGGGTCAGCAAGGCCATTTCCAAACGTTCCCGCAGCAGTTTCAGAATCCGGACGTCGATCCAGTCAATTTCACTACGGATTTGCTTTAAATGCATGCGCCACCTCTCTTGCCGGTACTCCCCCCCGCCAGGCAGGGACTGCCGGCCTTGTGGAGGTAGAGAAATAGAATTGTCCTTGATCGCTTTTGGAGCATCTTGGGTTTCCTTACCGGGGGATGATTCGCAGGAAACCTAGGCGCCCCGCCGCGTAAAGGTATAATAATAGTCGCGGCGAAGCGAAACGCTGGTCAGCGCAGATTTCCTGTTCATGATGAATCTGATTATACCATACCCTTCGGGTTGTATCCAGGCCGTTTGAGTGTTTCCGAAAAGAATTCCTTCCGGGATCGGTCTGTCTTTCATGTTCAAACAGTTTCCAGTCGTGATCGGCATTCGCCAACGAATCGGACCACGGCTGCGGTTCCCTGCTCGCGGTGCAGGTCAATCAGCCGGCTGCCGATAACGAGCGCATCGCTCTTGTCTTTAAGGGCGGCCAGGTGAGCGAAGGTAGAAATACCGAATCCGGTGGCCAGAGGCAATCGGCAGAACGATTTGAGCTGTTCAAGAAAGTGGGTTCCGCGGTTTTCCAGGCCCGGTACGGCTCCGGTGACACCGATCCGCAGGGTGAGGTAAAGAAAACCCGAAGCCCCGGCTGTGATAACGGCAAGTCGGGCGGAACTGATGCCCGGCGAAACGACTTCGATAAAGTGAAGACCGCGTCGACGCATCGCCGACCGCAGACCGTTTCCCTTTTCATCATAGGGCAAATCGGGAACAATTGCACCCGCGGCTCCGCATCGTTTGCAGCTGGACGCGAATTTATGCCAGCCCAGGCGAAAGGGGATATTGGCGTATGTCATCAGCAGCAATGGCGATTTGACATGGCTTTTCAGCTCTTCAACCATACAGAAGACGTCTTCGGGACGGGTTCCGTTTTTCAGGGCGACTTGATTGGCGGCCATGATGGTGGGGCCGTCCGCCAGGGGATCGGAAAAGGGAATCTGAATTTCCACCATATCAGCGCCCGCGGCGGCCATGGCAACCACAAGTTCGGCGCTGCCGGCCAGGCTCGGATAGCCGGCCACTACGTGGGTCATCAACAGGGTGCGGCGCCGTTTTTGAAACGCCTGATCAATTGCATTAACCATCCATCGCCTCCCGCAAAAGAAAAGCGCGCCATTTTTCCCGGTCAAGGGCCCCGGCGGTAATAAACAGGTCTTTCTCTCCCCGGCCGGAGATATTAATGACTACGATCGCCCGCTTCGGCAGGGAAGCGGCCGCGGAAATGCCGGCATGGACGGCATGGGCTGACTCCAGAGCCGGGATGATGCCTTCCAGGCGACAAAGCTTCTCGAACGCCGCCAACGCCTCCGAGTCGGAAACACGGGTAACTTCGATCCGCCCCCTTTCCACCCAGGCAGCCAGTTCCGGGCCGATACCCGCGTAATCGAGGCCGGCGCTGATTGAATGTGTCGGCAAAATCTGTCCATCAGCGTCTTGAAGGAATCTTGACTTGTAGCCCTGAGCAATACCGACTCGACCTTCCCGGCTGAAGCGCGCGGCGTGGCGCCCGGCCCCGTTGCCGTCGCCCCCGGCTTCGGCGGCCAGGAACCGGACCCGGTTGTGCTTGAGAAAGGGCGCAAACAAGCCGATGGCGTTCGAACCTCCACCAACACAGGCGACGAGCAGGTCCGGACGCCGCCCGCGGCTGGATTGCAACCGGCTTTTCACTTCGCGGCCGATGATTGACTGGAAGTTTTTTACCAGGGCGGGATAGGGATGGGGGCCCAGGGCCGAACCGACCAGGTAATAACCGTCGGAAAGGTTCTCCGTCCAGTCCCTGATGGCCGCGTTAACCGCGTTTTTAAGGGTTCCGCCGCCGTCGTTGACCGCGATTACTTCGGCGCCCAGGCGTTGCATGAAGAACACGTTCGGGTGCTGGCGCGCGATGTCAACTTTGCCCATGAAGACGCGGCACCGCATTCCGAAACGGGCCGCTGCCGATGCGGTGGCCAGGCCGTGCTGACCCGCACCGGTTTCGGCGATCAAATGTTTTTTGCCCATTTTTACCGCCAGCAGGGCCTGACCGAGGACATTGTTGATTTTGTGGGCCCCGGTGTGGGCAAGCCCCTCAAGCTTCAGGTGAATTTCGCCGCCCCCGGTTTCCCGGGTCAGGTTTTCCGCATAGTAGAGCGGAGTCGGACGACCGGCGTAATTGCGCAATAAAGAGTCCAATTCAGAGCGAAAGGATTTCTGTTTTTGCCAATAGAGAAAGGCGGATTCAAGTTCTTCGAGGGCCGGAATGAGCATTTCGGGTACGTAGCGTCCGCCATAAACTCCGTAAAAACGTTTAATTTTTTTTGGTTTCATGTTGCCTCTTTGTGCTTTGGGAATGCTCCCGCCGCATGCGGAAAAAACCCTGCATGGCTTCGTGATCCTTTACTCCGGGATAGTGTTCCAACGCGCTGTTGACATCCAGGGCCCAGGGACTCATGTTCAGCAGCTGAGGCAGGTTCGCGGTTCCCACCCCACCGGCGATTACGATCCGCCTGCCGCTTTTGAGGGCTGCTTGCAGAATTGCCGTGTCCGGGGGGCGGCCGGTGCCACCCTTTTGCCTCGGGTGCCAGGTGTCCAACAGGATGACCTGGTCGGGGTATTGAGAGAGGAGCGAAAGCTCGCCCGGGCTTCTCGGGCGCAGGGCTTTCCAGTGCGGCAGTCCGAGTTCGCGACAGTACAGCGGTGTTTCCCGGCCATGCAACTGCACCAGGTCGAGACGGCAAAGGTTTGCGATTTCCCGGACGGTTTCGGGGTTTTGGTCAACGAAAACGCCGACGCGGCAGACATTGGGCGCAGGAATCGCCTGAAGCAGCGCGGCGACATTTTGGGGATGGATGCAACGCGGCGAGTCCGGGCAGAAAATGAACCCGATGAAATCCGCTCCCAGTTCAACGGCAAGGGCGACATCTTCCGCGCGGGTGAGGCCGCAGACTTTGATTTTAGTCATGGATCAATCGCCTCAAGGTTTTTTCGGGCTCGGAACTGCGCACAAGGTGTTCTCCGATCAGGGCGCCCGCAAATCCCGCCGCTTTCAGTTCACGAATCTGTGCGGCGGAATTGATCCCCGAGGCGCTGATAACCGGGATTTCTTCAGGAACCAGGGGCTTGATGGCGAGGGAATGACGCGAATCCACCGAGAAGTCGTCTAAATTGCGGTTGTTGATCGCCAACAAATCAGGATTGACGGACAGCACGCGTTCCAATTCCGAAGCCGGGTGGATTTCGATCATCACGGACAGGTTGAGGAGCCGGGCAGCCGCGACCATTTCCTTTAACTGATCATCACCCAGGCAGGCGGCTATTAAAAGGATGAAGTCGGCGCCGAGGTTGTAGGATGAGTAAACCTGTTGGGGATGGATCAGGAAATCCTTGCGCAACAGTGGCAGGTTGGTCTGTCGGCGAACCGGCAGCAGGTGCTCAACCGAACCACGAAAAAAGTTTTTTTCCGTGATGACCGAGATCGCTCCGGCCCCGGCACGCTCGTATTGACGAGCCAGCTTTCCCGGTTCAAAGTTGGCGCACAGTCTGCCTTTCACTGGCGACGCGCGCTTGATTTCGCAAATGAACAGGAATTCTGAACCGGGCCCGGCCGGTACCGGCCTGGGCGGCCGGCGCTTTGCCGGATTGAACTCGTCCGGGTCAAAGAGGTCGAAAAGATGACCTTCTTCATCAAGGATACGGTTGCAAATGGTTTTGAGCAGGTTTTCCATTTCAGGCATTTGAGCAACGGACCAGGTCTTCCAACTTGTTTCGGGCCGCGCCGCCGTCGATGGCCGCGGCCGCCGCTCTTACTCCGCTATTCAGGTCGGGAACCAGGTCATATAAATAGATGGCCGCGGCCGCGTTCAACAACACCGCGTCCCGGTGCGGGCCCTTGCGGCCGTCCAGGACGGCCAGGACAATTTCAGCGTTGGTTTTGAGGTTCCCTCCATGGAGTTCTTCCGGGCGACAGGGGGCCAGCCCAAGGTCCTGTGGACGGATTGCGTATGAACACGTCCAATGATCGCGGATTTCCACCACTTGAGTGGCACCGCACAAAGAGATTTCGTCAAGGCCGTCTTGTCCCTGGACAAGCATGGTTCTTTCCGTGCCCAGACGGACCACTGCGGCGGCCATTCGATCCATTTGCGCCGCCCGGTTGACCCCGATTAACTGCCGGGAGGCCGCGGCCGGGTTGACCAACGGACCAAGTATGTTGAATATGCTCTTGACCCCGATCTCCAGGCGCGCGGGGACGGCGTTTTTCATGGCCGGATGCAGGCGGGGTGCGAAGAGGAAGGCCAAACCGATCTCCCGCAGGCACTTTTCCATCACTTCGGTCGGAGCCGTGATATTGACGCCCAGGGCTTCGAGTACATCGGCGCTGCCGCAACGGGATGTGATGGAACGATTGCCGTGCTTGGCCACGCGGGCTCCGGCGCCGGCGGCGACAAAGGCGGCGCATGTGGAAATGTTGAAGGTGCCTTTGCCGTCGCCGCCAGTGCCGCAGGTATCGAGAAGCGGAGTATTTTCCGGGCCGTTGACGGGGATTACCCGGCGGCGCATGGCGCGCGCGAATCCGGTGATTTCACTGACCGACTCGCCTTTAAGGTGCATGGCGGTCAACAGGCCGGCAATCTGCGCGGTCGTGGCTTTGCCGTCGGCGATTTCCGCCATCACTTCCTCGGCTTCGCCGCATTCCAGGTCCATGCGCCCGCAAACCCTGGCAAGCGCCTCCTGAATGCGACTCGGGCGCGGGCGGGATTCAACAAAATTAGCCAGAATTTCAAGTCCCTGTTCAGTCCCGATCGATTCCGGGTGAAATTGAACTCCTTCGACCGAGTAGGTTTTATGGCGCACGCCCATGATTTCATCATCCTCGGTCCAGGCCGTTACCTCCATTTCCGTGGAAAGACTTCCGCGGTCAATGGCCAGGGAATGATACCGGATAGCCCGGAACGGGTTTTTCAGGCCACGAAAAACCCCATTACCGTCGTGGTAAACCAGGCTTTCCCGGCCGTGGCAGATATCCGCGGCCGGCACGATTTCGGCGCCAAATGCGGCGCCGATACACTGGTGCCCGAGGCAAACCCCCAGTATCGGGATGCGGCCTTGCAGGCTGCGGATGATCTCGAGGCAGATTCCCGCGCTTTCCGGTCCGCCGGGGCCGGGAGACAGGATGATCTGATCGGGCTTCAGGCTCTCTGTGATTTCCGCCGTACTCACGGCGTTGTTACGGCGCACCTGCACGTCGTGCCCCAATTGGCGCAGGTATTGATAAATGTTGTAGGTGAATGAATCGTAGTTGTCGATCAAGAGTACCATTCTAATTCCCTCCCTGATCATGGGCGGATGCGATTGCCTGGAAAAGAGCGGCCGCCTTGTCCAGGGTTTCCCGGTACTCATGACCCGGATCGGATGCCAGAACTATACCGGCTCCCGCTCGGATCATGGCCTGCTGATCCTTGATGACGATGGTGCGGATAGTGATGCAGGAGTCCAGATTGCCGTTGAATCCAAGGTAAAAAACCATGCCGCCGTACGGGCCGCGTTGTCGGCCCTCGATTTCACTGATGATCTCCATGGCCCTGATTTTTGGGGCTCCACTGAGCGTGCCCGCGGGGAACGCGGCGGTGATCAGGTCAAAAACATCACGATCAGCCTCCAGTTCCGCCCTGACCGTGGAAACCAGGTGCATGACGTGCGAATAACGTTCCACACTCATGAAATCAACCACTTCGATACTGCCGGCGACGGCGACCCGGCCCAGGTCGTTGCGGGCCAGATCCACCAGCATTAAATGCTCGGCACGTTCTTTGGGGTCGTCAAGGAGTTCGCGGGCCAGTTCGTTGTCATCGGAAATGGTTTTTCCGCGCGGCCGCGTGCCGGCTATCGGTTTGGTCAACACCTCACGGCCCTCTACTTTCACCAGCATCTCGGGAGATGAACCGATCAGGATTAAGCAGCCGAAATCGAGATAGAAAAGGTACGGCGAGGGGTTACCGGCTCGTAAAGCCTGGTAAATCGGGAAAGGATCTCCTTCAACGCGGGCGCTGAAACCTTGCGATAAAACAACCTGGATGATTTCGCCTTTCCGGATCAGTTCCCGGCAGGTCTCAACGCCACCAATAAATTTTTCTTTACCGGATTCCGCTTTCATGAGTGGTTTTTCTCCGATGATTTTTTGCTGGGGATTCGGCATGGGGGCAGCCAGGAGTTTTTCGTATTCCATGATCACGCGGCAGGCGTTCCGGTAAGCGCATTTTTTTTCCGGCAAGCCGTCGGCCAGTACAATGATGCATACCGATCGCTTGACTGAATCGTAAACCAGCAATACTTCGGGAATCACGAGCAAGCCGTCCGGAAAATCGTGTCCAATTTTCGCTATGGGAATTTTTTCGAAATACGCGGCCGCTTCGTAGCCGAGAAACCCGATCACCCCGCCAAAAAAGGGCGGCAGATGCTCATACTCAAGGCAACTGAGTGAACCCAGGTAAGCGCGGATATCCTCCAGGGGATTGGTTGTTTCCCGCTCCAGGATAGTCGTCGGAGAACTGTTTTTTTCGCGGATCGTGATTCTCCGCCCGCGTAACTCGATTTCGCTTTTTTTGCCGCAGGCAACGAAGGAGTAGCGTCCGACGTGCTCTCCCCTTTCGATCGATTCCAACAGGAAATCGCCCCGGCACTTGAGAAATATAGAGAGCGGAGTCTCAAAATCGGCTCTGATTTCACGGCTGACCGGTACGATATTGTATGATTTCGCGGCTTTCCTGAATTCCGCTTCGGACGGCAGGATTGTTTTGCTTTCAATGGTCATGTTTTCCTCCGGACAGGCGTGATTTTTCCCGCAAGGCTGAGCAGGTCGGCGAAAACCACGGCGCTGACAGCCTCCAGTATAACCGGCAGGCGCAGGGCGAAACAGGTATCGTGGCGGCCTTTCAGGTGGATTACTTCCCGTTTGCCGCTGTTCGGGTTGAACGTATTCTGCCCGCGCGCGATGCTGGCGGTGGGCCGGGCGGCCACGCGGAAAACAACCGGGTTGCCGTTGCTGATTCCCCCGTTGCATCCCCCGCTGTTGTTGCTTTGAGTGTGCCCGCGTTTATTGACTATGAGGTCGTTGAATCGGCTGCCGGTCATGGCCGCGGACCCGAAACCGGCCCCGAACTCGATGCCCTTGATTCCCGGAATCGCAAAGACGATGTGGGCGATCAGGGATTCGAGTGAGTCGAAAAAGGGTTCACCCAGACCCGCTGGAACCCGGGTCGCCCGGCATTCCAGCAGTCCGCCCGCAGAGTCCCCCGCCTTTTCTACCGCGGACACCGCGTTTTGAATATCCCTGCTGCCGGCGACCGCGACCAGTTCGGCACGGATTGCCAGGGGAGACAGGATCTTTTTGGCCACAACTCCGGCAGCCACCAGTCCCAGGGTGAGGCGTCCGGAGAACATGCCGCCTCCCCGGGGATCGTTCCACCCCGCGAATTTTTCATTTGCGGCGAAATCCGCATGCCCGGGCCGGGGCGCTCTCGGTCCGTTCAGGTAATCGCTGCTTCTGAAATCCCGGTTGCGAAAAGAGATCATCAGTGGTGCGCCGCTGGTTCGGTTTTTGTAAACCCCGCAGCGGATTTCGGGCAGGTCGGCTTCTTGCCTGGCAGTGGTTCCCGGCATACCGCTGCGCCTCCGGTCGAGATCGGTTTGAAAATCGCCTGGAGCCAGGGGCAGGCCGGCCGGGCAGCCGTCAATGGTTACGCCCACTTCCCAACCGTGGGATTCACCGTGCAGGTGAATGCGAAAAATTCGTCCAAAACTGTTCACTGGACCCGTCCTCCAAGGGCGGCCAGGTCGGAAAAGAAACCGGGATGCGATTTTGCCACGCATTCTGAGCCCACAATGGTGACCGGCTTTTTTGTCTTCAGGCCGGCACAGGCGGCGGCCATGGCAATGCGATGATCGTGGCGGGAATTTACGACTCCTCCATGAATTTTGCCGCCCTCAATGATCAACGAGTCGTTTTCAATTTTCATTCGAGCTCCAAGGTGTTTGAATTCCTCCAACAGGACGCGGCCGCGGTCGGATTCCTTGTGGCGCAGGCGCCGTACGCCGCTGATCCGCGAAATGCTGTAACAATTGAGGGCCAGGGCAACCAGGGGGGGGAAGAGGTCCGGAGACTGCGTGGCGTCGAAGGTGAACCCGCGCAGTTTTGATTTTCTTACTCCGAGAATACCGCCGGTCCACTTCACCTGGGCTCCGCACATCTCCAGAGCCGCCGTGATTCCTTTATCGGCCTGTCTGGATGCCGGATTCAGTCCGCTCATTTCGATCCGGCCGGCCAGGGCCGCGGCCACCAGGAAAAAGGATGCGCTGCTCCAGTCTCCTTCAACGGCAACTTCCGCGGGTGAATACACCTGGTTGGGGCGGACCCGGAAAAGGCGGTAGTCCTGGTTTGCAACCTGAATGCCGAAAGCCGACAGCGTTTCCAGGGTCAGGTCGATATACGGCAGGCTTTGCGGATTGGTGACCCTGATGCAGCCGCCCGCGGGAGTCAGGGGCAGGGCGAACAGCAATCCGCTGAGAAACTGCGAAGTCAGGCTGCCGTCGATTTCGCAACAACCGCCCCTCATGGGCCCGGTCACGGTTAAGGGAGGGTGGTTTCCGTTAACGGTGCAAGAACATCCCAGGGAAGTCAGAACTTCTTGAATCCCGTCCATGGGGCGTCGCCTCAGGGTGCCGCGGGCGATCATTTTAATGGGTTTGTCGAAAAGGGCGGCAATGGGAGTAAACATTCTCAGGGTCAAGCCGGCTTCTCCGCAGTGGATCTCTTGCCGGTTGGGTGAAAGACCGCCATCTATCGTAACCAGTTCGGGGGTTTTCGTGACTTTCGCTCCGAGGGTGCGGGCCGCATTAAGGGCCGCCTCGGAATCACGGCAGAAAGAGGGGTTTCGGATGCGGCTGCGTCCCGGGGCCAGCAGCGAGGCGGCCAGGACGCGCTGCATGACGCTCTTTGAAGGGCGAGCGGCAATCCGGCCGTTGATTTCAGACATACGGACCGATTTCATCTGCAATAACACGGGCCACCTCCTCGGGATGTTTGTCGTTGAGTAAAACCAGGTCGGCGCTCCGCGCGTAAACCGGATTTCTCTGTTCCAATAGTTTTCTGAGCGTTTCCACGTTCGGGTTCCCGCCAAGCAGGGGACGTTTGCCCCCGCAAATGCGCGGCAAAAAGTTTTCCGTCGGCAGGAAAAGCCATACCACATGACTATTTCGACGAAGCAGGGACCGACATTCCGGGTCGAGAACCACCCCCCCTCCCCAGGCGATTACGGTGTGCTCCCGGCGGCTCAGTTCAATGGCGATTTCCCGTTCAAGCCTCCGAAACGCACGCTCGCCGTGTCGGCGAAAAAAAGAGGAAATGCATGTTCCGGTCCGTTCCACCAGGATGGCGTCCGCGTCCAGGCAGGCATAGCCGAGTTGTTTCGCCAGCACGGGAGCCAGGGTGCTTTTGCCGCATCCCATGAAGCCGACCAGGGAAATCGTCCTCTTTTTTTTGCGCTTTTTTAACACAGTGCGTAAAGCCTGTAAGGCCTCGCCGTGCGGCGCGCATTTGTGGAAATGGGAAAAAGCGGCCAGCCCCTGGCGAAAAAGCCACTCATCTCCAGCCAGGTATATGCATTTTCGTTTTCGAGCCGGGGCTTCCAGGGGGCGTAACCGGTAATCGGCATCAAAAACGGTTGTTCCCGCATTCAGCCATGATTCCGGAAAAGGTGGCTGAGCGGCCGGCGTGGCGTTGATCAGCAGAGAGTTATTCAGCAGGGCGGGCCGCAGTTTTGTCCAGGGAACCTGACGGCAACCCAGCTTTTCAGCCGCGACCCGGCCCCGTTCGTGTGTGCGGTTGGCCATAGTGACGCGGCCGCCCATCCGCTGCAGAGCCCGGATCGCCGCACGTCCGGCGCCGCCGGCACCAAGAACCAGGCATGACCTTTCCCGAACCCTGATGCCTGCTGAAACAAGGCTGTTTTCAACACCGTCGATGTCGGTGTTAAAGGCTTTTTTACGGGACCCTTCAAACAGCAGTGTATTGATTGCGGACGCAAACGAAGCCTCCGGATCGATCCAGTCGGCAAGGGCCAGGGATTTTTCTTTCCAGGGTGCGGTGATGTTCAAACCTGAAAATATTCCGGCTTGCAGGAATAACTGTATTTCATTTATGTTTTCGACCCGCAGGCGCGTATAGGATATTTCTTTTCCATAAATTGAGGCCAGGTGGTTGTGAAGCTCGGGGCTGAGGCTGTGAAAGACCGGTTTGCCGGCCACGGCGAAAAGCTTCATTCCAAGCCTCCGGAAATCAATATGCGGCGCAATTCAACCATGGTGGAAGTCTTCAGTTGCCCGGGAGCCGTCTCCTTGCCGTCATCGGGTGCGGCATAGGCAAGGGGCGCCCCGAGCGCCAGGGCTGCAATCCGCGTCCAGGTTCCCGCAGGACCCATGCCGATTGCCAGCAGGCTCGACGGTGGCGGATGGCGCAGATTGTAAAGTGACATCAGGCGTGTGGCATCGGAGGGATGATTGACCCGGCAGGCGATCTTGACCAGGTTTGCACCGGCATACAGGCAGGAGATTGCGATCTTGCGCAGCCGGTGAAAACCCGGGGTATGCTCGTGATCGTGATGGGACACAATCAGTCTGCAATCCCGGCGACGCATGGCCGGGGCGAGGGCGGGTATGAACGTGCGAACATCGCTGCGGTCCAGGTCTACAAACGCCGCTCCCGACTCAACGGCCGCAATCAGCAGGGAGAGCCGTTTCGAAGCAGGCAAGGCGCCCATTCGGCAAGTGGCGATAGTGGGCAGGGGAAGGGAAAAGAGTTCGCGTACGGCATCCGCATCGAGCTTGAGCTGATCCAGTCTGATTTCCGCGCACTCCAGTCCCGAGAGCCTCCCCGGGTGCAGAAGTTGATCGCCTTTACCGAAGCAGGTGCAGATCATGGTAGTATTGCTCCACCTGGCGACGATCCAGGCTGACTATTTCGGCACGGCCGATTTTTCGTAGCAGTATCAGGTCAATTAGGGATCCACTTTTCTTTTTGTCCGCGCGCAGTGCCCGGAAGAGGCCGGCAGGCGTTGAGTTGATCCGCAATGGCAGATCGAAAGCCGACAGTACATTCAGCAATCTCTCTTTTTCATTTGCAGACAACAGGCCGAGGTGTTCCGATATTTCCGCCGCCGCGGCCATGCCAACCGCCACGGCCGCTCCGTGCTCCATACGGATGCTTCTCTCCAGGGCATGACCCAGGGTGTGGCCGAAATTGAGTGTCTTCCTGATTCCTTTTTCAAATTCGTCTTTTTTCACCAGGTCGGTTTTTACGCCCACGGCAGTCATGACCGCCCGGGTCAGGGCTTCTTTTTCAAGGCGTTTCAATGAGCACTGTTCTTTTTCCAGGAATGAGAAAAGCTCGGCGTCGGCTACGGCCGCGGTTTTAATGAGTTCGGAAAAACCGCAGGCCAGATCACGGTTGGACAGGGTTTTCAGAAATACCGGACTGATAAGAACGAAAGTGGGTTGGCGGATGGTGCCGATCAGGTTTTTGAAACCGATAAAGTTGACTCCGTTTTTTCCGCCGTGAGCGGCGTCGACCTGGGACAGCAGGGTGGTGGGAACCAGTCCGCAAGGTATACCGCGCATGTAAGTCGCGGCGACGAAAGCGGCGGTGTCGCAGACGACGCCTCCGCCGAAACCAACCAGGTGATAAGAGCGGTCGATGCGACGGCGCACCAGGCCGCGGTACAACCTCATCACGGTTTTGTGCGTCTTGCTTTTTTCACCGGGCGGCAATACCAGCCGCGGGCATGTGGATGGCAGCAACCGGCCGTACAGGTGGTTGACGCGGCGGTCGGTTATAAAAACCGTTCTTTCGGGCAATCCGGCAAAGAAGCTTCCCGGATCGGCAGAATTGATTATCGAAGTGCTGCGGGCAGGCACGGGGAAGTCGATTTGCAATGCTTCAGTGTTCATCGGCGAGTTCCGCTTTTTTCATGAATTGCATTAAAGATCTTATCCTGGCGGCCAGGCGGGCGAACTGTTCAGGATAGAGGCTTTGATCGCCGTCACTTAAGGCTTCGCCCGGATGGACATGGACTTCAATCATCAGTCCGTCACTGCCGGCCGCCACGGCGGCCAGGCTCATGGGTTCAATCATTGAGCGTTTGCCCGTGCCGTGGGATGGATCAATGATCACCGGCAGGTGAGAAAGTTCTTTGACCGCCGGTACCATGCTCAGGTCCAGGGTGTTGCGCGTGAATTTTTCAAAAGTACGGATGCCCCGTTCACAGAGGATGACGTTGGGATTGCCCTCGGCCAGTATGTATTCGGCGCAGTTGAGCCATTCTTCCAGGGTCGATTGCATACCGCGCTTGAGCAGTACCGGTTTGCCGATTTTTCCGACTTCCCGGAGCAGGGAGTAATTCTGCATGTTCCTGGCGCCGATCTGAAGCATGTCGACGTATTCACTGACCCAGCCGGCGTCGCGCGGATCGATTACCTCGGTTACCACGGGAAGCCCGGTCTCTTCGCGGGCCCGGGCAAGAATCTGCAACCCCTTGATTCCCAAACCCTGAAAGGAATAGGGAGAAGTACGCGGCTTGAAGGCTCCGCCGCGCAACATGTTTGCCCCGGCAGCCGCCACTTCCCGGGCGGTTTCGGTGGTCTGTTTTTCGTTTTCCACCGAGCATGGCCCGGCAATCAAGAGAAAATCCCGCCCCACGGACACGGATCCGATGGTAATTTCCGTTCTTTGCGGGGCTCCCACTTCCCGGGAAAAGAGGCTGGCCCGACTCATGGCAGTTGCCCCCCCGGAATGGAACGATTGATTCCATCGCTTCTATTCGTACTGATCAGTGGCTTCATAGTAAGCTTATGCATGGTAGATGCACCTCTCCGGAATAATCTTCACGGCGCATAAATGGATCACGCCCTGAGAAAAGGGTAGATGGGTTTAGGTGTAGTTATCGGGCGGAGGGAACCGCCCAGTAGCGGAAATAAAAGGCGGAGGTATGAGCATTCACGCTTTCAGCGCGGGAACAAGCATGAACGTCATCGAAAAGCATGATCAACTCCTAGCATATCCTTCCGGATTTGTCAACAGGTGCCCGTAATCTTTGTGATTTTTTGAGGCGGAGATGTCGTTCAGGTGAGGCCGGGGTATCCGGATCTCGCAATCCGGCAAACATTGTTGACGGAAGCGGCTTGACGTCAGGGCCCGATTCTGTTATGAACACATCATGAACGGCCCGTCACGCATGATTGATCCCTCTTTGACTCGTGGCCGTTGTCTGTTTCCCTGTCGGGCGGAATCCGCCGCCTGACACCCATCCACCCTCCCTATCCCATTTTTTTTCTTGCTGAAATCCGCAGTTTACAGGGAGACAATCATCATGGACATTTTAGAAACCATAGGCAATACGCCGCTGGTGACCCTGCGTCGTTTCAACGGCGAATCCGGCCGGGTGCGCGTTCTGGTCAAATTGGAGGGCAACAATCCCGGGGGTTCAATTAAAGACCGCGCAGCCCTCTATATGATTCGTTCCGCACAAGGGGCCGGCTGCCTGAATCCGTCTCAAACCATTCTGGAAGCCACATCCGGGAATACGGGCATCGCCCTGGCCATGATCGGTTCCGCTTGCGGCTACCGGGTAAGAATTGCCATGCCGGCCGGAGTCGGCCGTGAACGCCTTGGAATGATCAAGGCGTTCGGTGCCGAGGTGGAATTGACTCCGGCCGAGGACGGGACGGATGGAGCCATTCGCCGGGTGCGGGAGATATACGAAAATCGGCCTGAAAACTTCTATCTGGTGAATCAATTCGCCAACGCGCAGAACATCCGCGCCCACCGTGAAACAACAGGTCCTGAAATTTTTGCCCGGGCCGGCGAAACGATCCGTGCGATTGTCGCGGGCCTGGGCTCGTGCGGGACCATCATGGGGGTGGCGGAGTATTTCAAAGAACAAAGCCCCACTACCCTGATTGTCGGTGTCGAACCGCAAAAGGGGCATCGCATCCCGGGTTTAAAGAACATGGAAGAATCGGAAGTGCCAAAGATTTTCAATAAAGAATTTATTGACCTGAGAATGACGGTCAATGATCGGGATGCTTTTGATGCCGCCAGGGCCCTGGCCCTGCGGGAAGGCATCTTCGCCGGCATGTCGAGCGGGGCCGCTGTCTGCGCCGCACTGCGACTGGCTCGGGATTTGCGTTGGGGAACGATTGTCGCCATCCTGCCGGATAGGGGTGATCGCTACCTCAGCACAAATCTTTTCAATCCATGAAGTGATCCCGGATTCAGCTGAATTTCGGGACCGGGCCCATGCGGCACCGGGCGATGTTCTTCATGACGGCAAGGTAGCGTTTTTCGATATCCGTTAAATCATTGATGTCAGGGATCCGCCTTTTGGCCGCGTCGCGGATCATCTTTGCGTGCCGCGAGATATCCAGGGCGCGTTCCGGACGCTGCTGCAGCCGGCGCGGTTTTCAAAAAAGGTCTCGCCGGCCACGGCGAAGAACTCTGCCGGGTCGGTGGCGCCGTACTTGTTCATCACCGTCTTGAGGTGTTTTTTTTAAAAAAGTTGCCTGCGGCCATTAAAGAGTATAAAGCAAAGTACAATCCTCAATCGTATCTGTTTCAGGGTCAGGATGGCGGGAAATACTCGACAAAAAGCATTCAATAGATATTTCATGCAGCCCTGGAGAAGACAGGCATCAAAAAGCCGGCAACGGTTCACACCTTGCGGCACAGTTTTGCCATCCATCTGCTTGAACACGGCACGGATTTGAGATATATTCAGGAAATCCTCGGT
Organism: Candidatus Aminicenantes bacterium; assembly: GCA_011049425.1. Taxonomy (NCBI): domain Bacteria; phylum Candidatus Aminicenantota; species Candidatus Aminicenantota bacterium. The sequence continues at coordinate 1,446 of DSBM01000085.1, read as the reverse complement.
CACGGCAGCAGCAAGACGACGGAAATCTATACGCATGTGTCGACCAAAAACATCGCCAACTTAAGGAGCCCCCTTGATGCAATCGATTGATTCAGTCATGGTAGACAAAACCTGCCCGTTATCGGGTTATCATCTACCACAGGTAGACATACCATCTTCCACGAGCAGTTATTGTCTAACTTTCCAACATTCACCCAAAGTGAAAATATCACTACCGAGTAGTGATAGCGAGTAGTTTTATGTCATTCTTGGTTGAGAGATAGGAGAAAAAGATGATTCCAGATTTCCAAACAATAATGCTTCCTCTCTTGAAGACGTTCCAGGATGGGAAAGAAAAAACATCAAAAGAATTACGTGAAGAAATGGTTTCTCATTTCAATATCTCTGAAGATGAGCAGAACGAAAAAATACCATCGGGGAAACAACCACTTTATTATAATCGTGTAGCTTGGGCAATTGCATATCTAAAAATGGCAGATTTGATTTCATCTCCGGCACGTGCGGTATATGCAATTACAGAGGAAGGCAAAAAGGTTTTAGAAAAACCTCCAGAAAAGATAACAATTGTGTTTCTCAAACAGTTTGATAGCTTTTCAAAGAATCGTAATCCGGAGAAAGATACAGAACTGGATGATACTAATCAAATTGTTGAAAAAACTCCTGATGAATTGATTGAAATTGGATACAAGCAAATAAGGAATGAATTATCCTCTCAACTGCTAAATCAGATCAGAGATTGTTCTCCCTATTTCTTTGAAAAACTTGTTCTAGATCTGCTAATAAAAATGGGGTACGGCGGGTCAGAAATGGCAAATGGAGAGGTTACTCCAAAGGGATCTGATGAAGGAATAGATGGAATAATCAAAGAAGATAAGCTCGGTTTGGATAAAATATATATTCAGGCTAAAAAATGGGGAAACTGTGTTGGTAGACCAGAAATACAGAAATTTGTAGGAGCTCTACAGGGAAAACGCGCAAAAAAGGGCATTTTTATTACCATGTCTTCTTTCTCACGAGAAGCACTGGAATACGCAGATAATCTTGATGTATCAGTAATTCTCATAGATGGTAATAAATTGGCCAACTACATGATAGAGAATGAATTAGGTGTATCATTAAAGCAAAGCTACAGAATATATAACGTTGATACGGATTATTTTATTGAGGAATAGTTGGTTTGGATCAACTCAGAACGACATATAACAGGGCGTATATGCTGCGGGCTGTCGCCCTTGGCATTCGGCACATTCGGCATTCGCCGAACGTCATACACGCCCGAAACGTTGTACGCAATTGAAACAAGACAAGCAACAAGAAGGAAGGCTGGCGTCACCCCATTTTTCACAGGTCAAAACTCCATTCCCGACATTTTCCATTGAAAATCAGGGAAAAGCGATTGTTTCAGATTCATTCCCCTCCTGATTTGGTTCATCGTTTTCCGATGAG
>DSBM01000084.1 GCA_011049425.1 Candidatus Aminicenantes bacterium | reverse complement strand
GGTTGTCGGCGTGTGTTGCGACATGTGGCAACCCTATATCGACATGATCCGCGAACACCTTCCCCGGGCGACACTGGTGTTCGATCGTTTCCATATCACCCAGAACCTCCTCCGGGCTGTAGAAATGTTCTCCTGATACGGCTTTACGTGATATAAAAGATCTGATGGAAAAAGGAATTTTGAAACAGGAAGAATCCGGAGGCCGCAGCACCAACTATAAATTGGCTGATCTCCGGGACAAAACTGGGTTAAGGTCTTGAAATACTATAGCAGCGCTGTGGGGAATGCAGGTTAAGGCAGCTCCCTGAGAAAGCTGCGCCGGGCGATCCCCACGGCCAAGAGCCAAAATAATCCAGATCCCGTGAACCAGGGGAAGAGTTCACGCGCATTCACGATCCGCCGTGAAGATAGTTCCCTTTTTGTTCGGTGTGACTTAAAGAGCCTGCCGGATGATGAATTTCATCATCCATTTTTCCGGAAATATGCTTGAAATTCCAAACTCACGGCCCTAAAATCAGTTTATGGGGAAATTGGGTTTACTGTCCGTTCAATTAAGGGATACAAAACAAAAATGAGAAAAATGAAAGCATTCAGCATTCTATTAATCGTTTTAAGCCTAACCATGGTTTCCTTCTCCCAGAACACGGATGATTCCATGCAGGCGATGGGATTCAAAAATATTGAAGTGAGAGATCTTAAAGAAAATACAATCAAGTTGTTTGCGGATGACTGGGGATTGGTAACCGCCGGAGATTTTGCTGATTTCAACACCATGACCATCTCCTGGGGTGGAATCGGAAACCTGTGGAATAAACCTTCCACATTTATTTTTATCAAGCCGGAGCGGTATACTTTCGGTTTTATTGAAAAACACCAATCCTATACCATTTCCTTTTTCGACCATGAAAAATATAAAGATGATTTGTTGGTTTGCGGAACAAAATCAGGACGCGATGGAGATAAGCTGAAAGAAACAAAACTAACCAGTATTTGCCTGCCTTCCGGGGAAATGGCATTTAAAGAAGCCCGGATCATCTTTGAATGTAAAATCATTTACCAGGACAGCCTGAGCGCTGAAACCACACCGGATAGAGAAAAAGAGAGATACTATAAAACCGGACGTTTTCACAAGATGTATGTAGGTGAAATCACTGCGATCTGGTGTAAAGAAAATGAATAAGGTGAGGAAGGGGGACGGTTGCCTTATGCACAGATTTTTGTGAGGAGCCAAAGATGAAAATAAGGAAGGACCGGGAGTCAAAGACCTGACTCACGTTTTGGGGCGATCATTTTTGTGTCTGTTCAATGAAATCAAGTTCCCGTCGGCGCAATTCAAGCAAAACCTGACCCTCGATTTGAACTATTTTGTCAACTTTTACATTTACAAAATACCGGCATTGTCATAATGTAAGACCCCCGTTTTCTGTGATGCGGTTTCCTTGAATTTTCCGGTTCATCGCCCTAGAATCAAGCGATGGGGGAAAGCGGTTTCCCGTTGACCTCTTCCCCGGATCCGATCAGGAGGACGCCATGCGTTTCTGCCGTGCCATCATCACACTGTTTCTGTTTGTTGCCGTATTGACGACGACTCCAGCTGCAGCCCAGGCTGCGATTCCGTCACCGGAAGCGTATTTCGGGGTCAAACCCGGAACGGACCGGGAGCTCATCCATTGGCGGGACATGGTGAAGTACTTTTACGCGCTGGAAAAGAGCAGCGACCGCATCCGGGTCATGCACATGGGGCCCTCCACCATGGGCCATCCCTTCCTGGTGCTCATCATCTCATCGCCGGATAACCTGGCCAACCTTGACGAACTGCAGAAAATCAACCGGGCCCTCAGTGATCCCCGGGGATTCGACGACAAAACCCTGGAATCCTATATAGCAAAAGGAAAAGCCGTGATCTGCCAGTCCATGGGTCTGCACTCCAGTGAAGTGGGCGGGACCCAGTCGGCGCCGGGCATCGCCCATGCCCTGGTATCCGGAGGGGATGAGCAGACCCGGCGCATCCTGGACAACGTGCTTTTTTTCATGATCCCCTGCTTCAACCCCGACGGTGACATCATGGTCCATGATTGGTACAATGCCTGCAAGGGCACAGACCATGAGGGCATATCCATGCCCTGGCTCTATCACAAGTACATCGGGCACGACACCAACCGGGACGGTGATTTCCTCAACATGGCGGAATCCCGATACGCGGCCCGGGTCATGTTCGTGGAGTGGCCGCCCCAGGCCTACCTGGACCATCACCAGATGGGAAGTTACGGGCCCCGGTTTTACGTGCCGCCCTATTGCGAACCGATCCGGCCCCACGCGGATCCCCTGATCTGGCGCGAGATCAGCTGGTACGGCGCCCACATCGCCCACAAACTGGAAGAAAGTGAAATCAAAGGCGTGATCAACGACGCCCTGTTCCCGGGGTGGGGCCATTTCGGCTGGCATTGGATCACCCCCTTTCACAACATCGCGGGCATGCTCACCGAATCGGCAAGCGCCCGGCTCGCCTCACCCCTCTACGTCCATCCCGAACAGCTCAAGGGCGGCAGTCGGCAGTTTCCCGAATACGAGGCCCAGTCCACATTTCCCAGCCCCTGGAAGGGCGGCTGGTGGCGTCTTAAAGACATTGTGGAACAGATCCACATCGCGGCCGTGGCGTTGCTGGACCACGCGGCCCGCAACCGCGAAGCGGTGCTCAGCGGCGCCGTGCTCAAAGCCCAACGACAGATCCAACGCGGAGCCGATGGAGACGTGAACGCCGTCATCGTGCCGGCCGGGCAGCACGATTCCCTGACCGCGGTGATCATGATCAACACCCTGATGAAATCGGGCATCGAGATCCGAAAAGCCCAAGAGGATTTCATTTCCGGCCGCCGCCTTTTTAGGGGAGGCTCCTTCATTATTCCCCTGGCTCAGCCCAAGATGGGGCTGATCCGGAACCTGCTCATGCAGACCCGGTATGTGGACAATGACTGGACCCGGGACCGGGACGGCTCTATTATGCGCCCCTATGATCTGTCCACCCATACCATGAACGAGTTCATGGGCGTCGGTTCCGAAGCAGTGAAACTGGAAGAGATGCCCCCGGCAAAGAAGCTCACGGGAGAGATCCTGCCCCGGGGACGGGTGGATGTAGATGGTGAGGTTTGGGCCCTGGACGGCCGGCTCAACGCGGCTTATAAAGCCGCGAACATGCTGCTGGAAGGCGGAGCCGAAATTGCGCGCGTACACACCGGCACGGAGCTGTTGCGCCGGGGTGATTTCATCGTTTTTTCCGCGGATGCCGAGTTGATGAGGCGGGCCGCAACCGAGACGGGCGTGGATTTCCGGGCCATACCGTATGTGCCCCGGACGGAGGTCCGAACCTTGCAGCGGGCGCGGACGGGCATGTACCGCAGGTATTGGGGCGGCAACATGGACGAAGGCTGGACGCGGTTCCTGTTCGACACCTTCCAATTCCCCCATACCTCCATGCGGGATACCGATTTCGCCAAAGACCGCCTGCGCAGGCGATTCGATGTGATTGTATTTGCCGACGATTCGCCGCACATGATCCGGGGCGATATCCCGGAGCGCTACCGGCGCTGGATCTTCACGGATATTCCGGAAAAGTACAGGAGCGGGCTGGGCAAAAAAGAGATCCGGCATCTTAAAGCCTTCGTCGAAGACGGCGGCCGGCTGGTGATGTTCAACCAGTCATGGAAATTCGCGGCGCAGGTATTCGACCTGCAGGTGACGGATATCACGGAAAAGCTGAGCGATGAAAAGTTCTTCTGTTCCGGCTCCACCATCCGGGCCGAATTCGACACCCGCCATCCCCTGGCGGCGGGCATGCCCGCCGGCGGGCTGGTGCTGTTTACCGGCAGCCCCGTATTTGAAATCGT
>DSBM01000083.1 GCA_011049425.1 Candidatus Aminicenantes bacterium | reverse complement strand
GACCGCATGGGTCTGAACCGAAGTGGTGAGCGGTGATTTGTGCCCGAAAGGGTACTCTCATGCAGCCTTATCATTTTTTCAAATATGCATAACCCCCAAACCCACACAAAATGGAAGAGAACCAAAAGTTTTCAACTCTCCAACTTTCTGTTTGGTTGCAAAGACGGGCAGGTTCGGCTAGAATGGGGCATCACGCCCTGGCCATATCCGGCAGCGGCTTAGGATGGAAACCCGATGAAAAAGGAATACGATCCCCTGGTATGCCGGCAATTGGAGCAGGAGTTTCATGCCGCCGGGCTTTTCCGCCCATTCCGCCGGCAGCGTTACGAACCCGGCCAGCATCTGGAATTAAACCTGGAAGGGGTGTTTCCGGCCGGGCGGGGATATTGCCGGTTGGAAGTGGAGAGCTTTGTGGGCGGGGGCTTCGCGGGTCAGGTCTACCGGGTGCGTGTGGAAGAACTTTCAAGCCGGGACCCGGTAGGGGGAATCGTTGCCGGCGGCGTGTATGCCATGAAGATCCTGGTGCCGCCGTCGGGATTTTCCCGCCTGTTCCGCAACTTTTTGCACTGGGTCGGTTTTCAGGGGCCCTTTCAGCTTCAGGTGAATCCAGCGGCCGCCCGGGCGGGGTCGCTGTGGCAGGCCCTGATCCGGCGTGGGGCCTCCCTGAGAATGGGAGGTGAGGAAGCGGTCAACCGCGTGCACGCTACCTTTACCGACCCGGGCCTGGGAAGTTGTGGAGAACTGAGCGACTGGGTGGACGGGCGTACCTGGCGCCTGGAAGTGGACGACCGCCTGGACCTGTTATGGCGTCATCGCCGCGGAAAAAGAGTTTCGCCGGAAAAACTCGGTTCCCCGGAATATCGCGCCAAGAAACGCTTCATGGCCGACCTGGTGGCGTTGTTGCACGCCATGGGGGCGCGGGAGTTTGCCCGCCAATACGAGTGGAGCACCGCCAAGAGCCAGCCCAATTGTCTGAAACGCCGCGATGAGGTGGACCCGGAAAAGGGTCTGGTGGCCGTGGACTTCCGTGCCGGCCTGACCTTGTTGCCTTTCCTGCCCATGAGCCCCGGAGATGTGAAGTTGATCTGGCAGGGAATGAAACACGGCCGCCTGGTGCAGTTCGATCGCGGTAACGTAAAGAGATTAAAGGCCTTTATCGATCGCCATGCCGATACCTTCGCGGATATGGGCGGGGTGCTGGCGGAATTGGAGCAGCGGGAAAAGGAATACCGCGATTCTCTGCCCGACATTACCCACCATCATGTACGCCTGTCGTACAGCCGTCCACTCTGGTCGCGGATCTGGGCATCCGCCCGCCGGGGTTGGGAAGTGCGTGGGATTTCCGATCCCCCGGAGCCCGGCGCGGTCCGGCCTCTGAATCTGCCCCAAACCTGGCTGTTTGCACTGCTCGGCCTGATTCCCCTGCTGGGAAAGTTCCTGCGCCGCTTGTGGCGGCGCCGCGATTGGAGACGCCATTACGCGGCTTTATTCAGCCGGCGGGGGTATGTGGTCCGGGCCCTGAAAGGCAAAATCAGGGAAAAAGTTATTCGCTGGCATCGCGGCGGCCGCATGACAGCCACGCGCGCGCGAAAGGTAGCGGAATCCGTGAGCCGATACCTGGCGCACCTGCCTTTTTCGATCCTGCCCGCCGGTTTGCACCGGTTACTCACGGATCGGCGATACGCCGCCGCCCGCCTGCACCAGATCTTTGTGCGCCCGGTGCGGCTCTACTTCAGTGCTCCCCTGCGGGAGCAGTGGTTGCGCGACATGGTGGCGGAAGGCCGGCGCAAGCATATTCTCAGCGAAAAAGACGCGGATACCATTCATCATCAACTGGATGAACCGTTTATTCAGAAATACCTCAAGAGCCTGGCTGTACACGTCTGTACAATGCCGGTAACCCAGGTCGTTTCCGTAATCGTCAGCTGGATCTACGTGCGCCTGCATCCGGAACTCAGTGGTCCCGAGGTCATGGCCGCGGTGGCGGCCATTGTGGTGCTCTTTCAAATTACGCCGATTTCACCGGGTTCACTGGTGCGTGGCATCTACGTGTTGGTTTTGGTGATCCGCGAGCGCAATCTGAAAGACTACAAGATCGCCCTGCCGCTCAGTTTTTTCAAATACATCGGTTACCTGGCTTTCCCCATCCAGATGACCTACCGCTATCCAACCCTGGCGCGTTTCATGGCCGGGCATTGGGCCACCGAGGCCGTGCACGTGGTACCCGTTTTCGGCGAAGCCGGTGCCCTGTTGGAACACGCCGTGTTCAACCTCTTCTACAATTGGCCCCTCACCCTGCGCCGGCGCTTGGGAATTCTCGAGGAATACCGGCGCGAATTGAAAACGCGACGCTGGCACTTGTTTCCAGTGGTCATGGCGGCGGCATCAGCCTGGGGATTGGTGGAATGGTGGGTGCTGAAGCGTTCCGGCATCGTGTTGCGCATGGCTGATGTATGGTGGTTGGCGATGCTTCTGGCCCTGGTTGCGGGAGCGCTGGTTGCCCGGTGGGCGCGGGGTGCCGCCACGGGCTCGCGAGTCCTTCTGGCTGTCGCGGCCGGTGCTTTGCTCGGGGTTGTTTCTACGGGGGTTTCTGTCTGGATTTCAAATTCCGCCTGGGCGGCGGACGCGCACGGCATTTTCGTGACGGCTTTCTGGCGGGTGTTCGCGCTCTCCCTGGCTGCGGTTCCCGGCGCATTTCTCTCTGAATTCACCCACCCCTTGCCGGAAGGCAAGGGGGACGGATCCTAAAACAAACATAATGACCTGTTCGGCAAAAATATAGAAAATGTCAAATTGTCAAGATCCGTCCCCCTTTACTGCTTTTTGCGTTTCTCTTCAAGAAACGAATACATAACGGGAACCACGATCAAAGTGATCAGGGTTGAACTCAGCAGCCCTCCGATCACGGCCCGGGCCATGGGCGCCTGGGCTTCGCTGCCTTCACGCAGGCCGATGGCCAGGGGCAACATGGCCAGGATGGTGGTCATGGCGGTCATCAGGATGGGGCGCAGGCGCCTGCGACCGGCTTCCTCGATGGCCTCACGCACCTTCATGTTATCGCGTCTGCGCAGCAGGTTGGTGTGGTCTACCAACAGGATGGCGTTGTTGACCACGATTCCACCCAGCATGATACAGCCGATATAGGACTGCATGTTGAAAGTCGTACCCGTGATCAAGAGCATCCATACCACCCCGATCACGGCCAGGGGAACCGAGAACATGACAATGAACGGATCACGCACCGATTCATAGAGCATGGCCATGACCATGTAGACCAGCAGCAGGGCCAGCAGGATGCTGACCAGGAGTTCGCGGAACGCCTTTTGCTGTTCCTCGAAGTCTCCGGTGAAAGCGACTTCAAAGTTGCGGGGGATCGGCACATGGCGCAATCCCGCGCGGATGTCGCCCAGTACCGAGGCCAGGTCGCGGTTTTCAATCTCAGCGTTGATGGTCAACACGCGTTCACGGTCGCGGCGTTCAATGCGTTGGGGGCCGCTGCGCGGCTTTACGTCAACGATATTGCGCAAACTGACCTGGCGTCCATCGTTGTTGGTTATGGTCAGGTTGAGGATTTCGTCGATGGTCAGTTTCTCGGCGTCCTTGACTTTAACCAGGATACGGAACTCATCGCCGCCTTCCCTGAAGGTGCTGGCCTGGGTGCCGGAGAGCACGGTTTCCAGGGTGCCGCCGATGCGGTTGATCGGAAGCTTCATGTCCGCCGCCGCTTTGCGGTTGATGACCAGGAGTTCTTCGGGTTTGCCCATTTCACGGCTGAGACGGACATCGGAAATTCCGTCTACTTTTTCCACCACTGCCTTTACTCTCTGTGCCAGGGCTTCGGCGACTTCCAGGTCGAACCCCCTGATTTCCACCTGTACGCTCTCTTCATCTCCGCCGCCGCGCAGGAAAAAGATGCCGCCCGAGGCGCGGGCGCGGATCACGGTGCCGGGAATATTCTGCAGACTGCGTCGCAAAGCCGCGGCAATCTGATCGCTTGAGCGGGAGCGCTCCGACCTGGGCGTTAACTTGAGGGTGATCCTGCCGGTATGAGAGCCGCTTCGCCACCATCCCCCGCCGATACTCTCCTCGATGCTGGTCATTTCCGGTACGTCACGTCGAATAATGGAAGTGATGGTTTGAAAGCGCTCGTCGATTACGTCGAGGCGGGTACCGACTTCCATTTCAACAGATAAGCGCACCTCGCCTTCATCCGTGGCCGGCATGAATTCGCTGCCCACAAAGCGGATCAGGGCGATGCTGCCCACCAGCAAAACCAATACGATTACCACTACCCGGGCCCGGTGGTTCAGGGAAATTCGCAAAAGGTTTCGGTACCGGTTTTCCAGCGTTGCAAGGGACAGTTGGACAGCGCTGGTAACTCGAACCTTCCACTTCTCCAGTTTGGAGACGGGGCCGCTTCCGGAGCGAAGCATGCGGCTGGAAAGCATGGGAACCAGCGTGAGCGCGACGAAAAGCGAAGCAACCAGGGAAAAACTGACCACAAAAGCCAGTTGCTTGAACATGATGCCCGCTATTCCGCGCACAAAAACCATGGGCAGGAAAACCGAGAGGGTGGTTAGCGTGCTGGCCACTACCGCGGCTGACACCTCGCGTGTGCCTTCGGCCGCGGCTTTCTTGGGAAGCATGCCGCCGTCTTTCAGGCGCACAATGTTTTCCAGCACCACGATGGCGTTGTCCACCAGCATGCCGATGCCCAATGCCAGGCCTCCCAGGGTCATGATATTCAACGTGAAGCCGCCGAAGTAGATCAAAGCGAACGTGGCGACAATCGAGATGGGAATGGCGGTGGCGATGACCAGGGTGGAGCGCAAACTGCCCAGGAAGAACAGCAGGACGAAAACGGCCAGCAGACCTCCGTAGATGGCGGTGGAGCCCACATTGGTGATGGCGTTTTGAATATATGCGGAACTGTCGCGGATGGGGATCAATTGGATCTGCGGCCGGTCTTTCTGGATGCGCTCGATCTCTTTCAGCACGCCACCGGCAACCTGCACCGTGTTGGTCCCCGACTGCTTGTAGACCGCCAACCGGGTTCCGGGCACACCGTTGATGCGGATCACGCGCGTGATCTTGCGGAAGGTGTCTTCCACATCCGCGATCTCTCGCAAGCGGATGGGTACGCCGTCTCGAACCGCCACAACCGTGTCTCGAATCTCTTCCAGGTTGGTGAAAACCCCGGGAATGCGCACCAGGATTTCGTAGTTGCCGCGCTCGATCACGCCGGCGGGCAGATCGACGTTTCCCTCCCGGATCCCGGCAATGATGCGGTCCAATGCCAGTCCCAACGCCTTGATCTTGGCCACGTCCAGGTTGACCTGGATCTCGCGTTCGTGGCCTCCCCAGATATCGACCGAGGCCACGCCGGCAACCCGTTCCAGCCGGTACGAGATCTGTTCATCGATAATGCGTCGCGTCTGGATGGGATCAAGGTTGCTGAGCGCGCCGACGATCAGGATGGGAAACATGGCCGGATCGAATTTGCGCAACATCGGCCTTTCCACATCGTCAGGCAGGCGGGGGATGACTCGGTCCAGGCGTTCACGTATGTCGTCGGCCGCGGCGGAAAGATCGGTGCCCCAGGTAAACATCACGCGCACATTGCTGCTGCCTTCGGAAGAGACCGAAAACACCTCTTCCACGCCGGGGACTGCGCTCATGGCCTCTTCGATGGGCCGGGTGATGATCTGTTCGATCTCTTCGGGGCCGGTGTTTTCGTAGGAGGTCATGATGCTCAAGGTGGGAAAAGTGATGTCGGGCATCAGGTCAATGGGCAGGCGGCCGAGGGAGACCAGTCCCACGGCGACGATGGCCAGAACCAGCATAACGGTAAATACCGGCCGCCGGATCGAGAAATCAGGCAGGTTCATGGCTTACTCCCCGATGGCGGTGAAGGCTGAGTGTCCGGATTATCGCCCTCGGCCGCAGTTGGCGGCGCGACGATGATCCGGCCCTCGTTTTCCAGAAGATAATGGCCCATGACCACCACATGTCCGGACAAGTTTTCGGGTGCGACGATCTCGGTTTTCCCCGCTTCAGTTACGCCTGTCTCCACGGGAACGAAACGAGCTGTCCGGTTTTCCATGTCGGCGATAAAAACGCCCCGCACATCGTTGCGTTTGGCCAGGGCGTCAAAGGGGACAATGGTTACATCCTCCCGCCGGGCGAACTCGATTTCGATGTTGACAAACATGCCCGGTTTGAGTCGAGATTCCGGATTGTTTATTTCCACTTCCACCCGCGCCTGGCGCGAGGTTTCCTGCAATAAGGGAGCGATGCGCGCGATCCGTCCGGCAAAGCGTTCATTCGGGAAAGCATTGCTGGATATCACTGCCTGCTGCTGGATACGCAGGCGGAAATAATCCTTGTCCGTGACGTAAAAAACGGCAAGGATGGGTTGAAGTTCTACTATGGAGAGAATGGAGGTATTGGGGGAAAGCAGCGCGCCCTCGTGATTGAATCGTTCACCCACGTAGCGTACCGTGTCACCCCGGTCCCAGGAAGCGGTGATCCGGGTATAGGAAAGACGCAGTTTTGCGCTTTTTAGGGCGGCCTCGCGGTTGGCGAGTTGGGCTTTTGCAACGTTTAATCGGGCCAATTGCGCCTGGTTCTCGGCTACGGCCTGGTCCAATTGCGCATCACTGGTGATTCCGGTTTCATGAAGGGCACGGGCCCGTTCCAGGCTTCGCTGCACCATGTTCAGGGAGCTGCGGGTCTCTTCCAGGTTGGCTTTTGCCACCCGCAAGTCGGCTTCGGCCTGAATGACTTGCTGGTGATATTCCTCGTCATCCAGCAAGGCGATTAAACTGCCGCTGCGCACCGGGTCACCGATGTTTACGAACAGCCGCTCCAGGCGACCCGAGATTTTGGGCGCCACGATTACATTGGTCCTTGCCGTCAAGGTGCCGGTAAAATTTCCCAGGTCACGCAAAGAGCCTTTTTGTGTCGGGGCGACTTCAACGGCGACGGCGACGCTTCCGGGGCCGTTCCCCGGGCCCCTTTCATCTCCTGATTGTCGCAGCATCATCCAGATTGCGATCAGGAATATCAGAATGGTGACGATGATCCAGGCGGCTTTTTTTTTGTTTGCGATATGCATCATGCTGTCCTGTGGTAGCGGTAAAACATGCGGAAGCCTCTTGGCAAGGCGCTAAACACACATATTGTACGTTAAGAGCGGAAAAAAAGTTTGCGTTTGCCGTCAGTCAGAATCGGGCGCGGATTCGCTCCAGCTCGCCGAGCACCCGGGAGCGTATGCTTTCCAGGTTTTCCTCCGTGTCCGCCTCGAAGCGGATCACCAGCGCCGGCTGGGTGTTGGATGCCCGCACCAGGGCCCAGCCGAATGGAAACCGCACGCGGGCCCCGTCGATATCGATTACTTCGTACTCTTTGCGAAAGGCTTCCACAACCTGTTTCACCACGGCGAACTTGATCTCTTCGGGAATGTCCACGTACTGCTCCGGGGTGTTTACCCGGGTGGGAATGGAATCGCGCAACTCCGACAGGTTTTTTGTATGGCGGGAAAGGATTTCCAGCAGGCGCGCGCCGGTGTATACGCCGTCGTCAAACCCGTACCAGTGGTCGTTGAAAAAGACATGTCCGCTGACCTCGCCGGCCAGAACAGCGTTTTCCTCGAAAATCTTTTTCTTGATCAGGGAATGGCCGGCTTTCCACATGATGGCTTTTCCCCCGGCTTTGCGGATCTCTTCGTAAAGGACTTCCGAAGCCTTAACCTCGGAGATTACCGTGCGTCCGGGGTGACGCGAAAGCACATCCCGCGCCAGAAGCACCAGCAGCTGGTCGCCCCAGAGGATGCGGCCCCGGCCGTCCACTACCCCGATGCGGTCCGCGTCGCCGTCAAAGCCGATCCCCAGATCGGCATTGTGCTCCCGTACCGCGGCGATGAGGTCCGCCAGGTTTTCCGCTTTGGTGGGATCCGGATGGTGATTGGGGAAGCTGCCGTCCACTTCAGTGTAGAGGCCCACCACATCCACGCCCATCTTCTGGTAAAGCGGCATGGCCGTAATGCCCGCCGTGCCGTTGCCGCAGTCGATTACGGTTTTGATTTTCCGTCCCATGTCCAGTGAGGCCAGAATCTCCCGCATGTAGGTTTCGTTCATGCACACAACCTGAATGGATCCCGGCTTCTCCGGCGGAAAATCCTCGCGGCAAGCCAGGTCGTACAGTTCCCGGATCTGGTCGCCGGACAGGGTGTCATGGCCCACCATGGCCTTGAAACCGTTGTACTCGGGGGGGTTGTGGGAGGCGGTGATCATGATGCCCCCGCCCAGGTTCTTTTTGAACAGGGTGTAGTACATGACCGGAGTGGGGACAAGACCGATGTCGGTTACGTGGATGCCGTACCGGGCAAGGGTGTGGTTGACGATATCTTTGAAGTGGGGTGAAGAGGGCCGTCCGTCCATGCCGACCACGGCGGAGTCTTTTCCGGCACGTACCAACAGGGCGGCGAAAGAGGCGGCGATGCGTTCCACTACGCTATCCTGGAGCTGGGTTTTTACGATGCCGCGGATATCGTATTCGCGAAAGATGGTTTTGTCTATGGTCAACATGAGTCCTCCTCGAGTATTTAATGCCAACGGATAGCCATTATACCCCACGTCACCGGGGATTGGCAAAGTGTAGAGTGAAAAGTGAAAGAAGGAATCAAGTGACAGGTGGCAGGAAGGCAGGACAAAAAATTCAGTCGAAAGTCTAAAGTCGAAAGCAGCCTCAATGCTTTTTTTTCTACTTTCTACGTTCTACCTTCTGCTGGTACCGAAATGGCCAAGGGCGAGGGGCAAAGTCTAAAGTAAAAACAACAACCCAGAACCTTTGTCTTTCCTACAGAGACGTCCGAGGTCTCTTGTCACCTGCCTCCTGCCACCTTATTCATATACTTGTATTCCGGCCGGTCACCGGCGTATAATGGAGCCGATATGTGGCGCAAACTGACTTCCCTGGATCGGATTCTCATCCTGCTGGCCGTGGTTACGCTGTTTTCCCGGCTCTTATTTCCCGGTCCGTTCGCGTCTTTCCTTACCTGGGCCCTGGTCGCCTTGGTCCTGGTCAAGCTGACCATTCTGGCCCGGCGTCACCTGATGTGGAAGATCCGCAATCGCTTGATCTTTTCCGGGCTTTTTTTCGTGCTGGCTCCGATCATCATGGTGGGTGTATTCTTTTTGTTTCTGATCTATATCCTGATTGCCCAGTATGGAGTGGTGATTATCGACAACCTGGTTAAGCGGCAGGTTACGGAGTACAACAGCAGCGTGACCCATTATTTGAGCCTGGATGACCGCCGTCGCATGCAGGAGAGCATCCGTTTCGTCACCCGTTTCGATCCCGAGAACCTGGTGGCTGCGTTCTACGAAAAGAACGGCACCGGCGAGTATGAACCTTTCTATCGCTACCCCGCCGATATCCCGGTGGAGCGGGTGAGGCTGACCCAGTTTTCAGGCTATTTCAAACTGGGTGGGGGACTTTACCTGGGAGCGTATCGCCAGAATGAACGATTCGCCGTGCTCATGGCCATGCGCCTGGATAGCGATTTTATCCAACAACTGTCCAGGGTGAGTGATTTCCGTATCCGCCTGATTCCATGGGACCAGAATTTTCAAAGTCAGGTATCCACCCAATTGTCGGCCCTGACCGATTCCGATAGCGAGATCGTGCTCATGCCCTGGCAATACAAATTCCGCTTTATCGATCTGGACGTGTTGCACGAGCAGGGGCTGGTGGAACGCGAACATTTTTTCTGGCTCCTGATCGATTACGATCGTATTTTCGCCAAGATCCGCTCCGGGGGACAGGATACCTCCCAGATCAATGCCATGCGCTTTGTTTACTTTCTGATCGGGTTGTTTGCCACCTTTATCGTGATCTCTTTCTTTATCGGGTTCCGTATCGTGCGTGTCATTACCCGTTCAGTCAACCAGTTGCACCTGGGAACGCGTCAGATCCGGCGTGGGGATTTCAACGCGCGTGTCCGCGTCCGCGGCGGCGGGCAGTTGGCGGATCTGGCGGATTCGTTCAACGAGATGGCTTCGGGAATCAAACGCCTGCTGCAGGAAGAGAAAAAGAAACAGCGCCTGGAAGGCGAATTGCAGACGGCTCGGCGCATCCAGTTGAAGCTGTTGCCGCAAGATACATTCAGCACGCCTGAGTTGGATATCGCGGCGGTCAATATCCCCGCTCTGGAGATCGCAGGTGATTACTTTGACTATTTTTATGATCCCGGCCGCAGCCTGACCATGTTGGTGGCCGACGTTTCCGGCAAAGGTGCATCCGCAGCCTTCTACATGGCGGAGTTGAAGGGGGTGGTCAATTACCTTCAAAGCCGAAAACTTTCCCTGGCGCAGTTGCTGGCCCATTGTCATGAGAGTCTCAAGCGCACATTTGATCGCAAGACCTTTATTACCGTGAGCATGGCGCGCTTTGACCTCTGTTCCCGGGAATTCGTCTTTGCCCGGGCCGGTCATACCCGGGGATTGTTTTACCAGGCGGCCACCCATAAATGCCGACAATTGTATCCGGAAGGTATGGCCATAGGTCTGCCCCATTTCGATGGCGGCCGTATCCAGGAGTCCCGCACTACCTGGGCGGCCGGCGATATCCTGTTGCTGTTTTCCGACGGTCTTTCCGAGATTATGAACGCCGGCGGTGAAATGCTGGGATTGGATCGCCTGGAGAAAGTGGTGAGCGAAAACTCCCAGGCTACGGCCAGTGAGATTCGCCAGCGCCTGTTGGATTTCAGCGTGAAGTACAGCGGCGGAGGGGATCACAGTGATGACCTGACCTTTATGGTCCTGAAAATGAAATGATGAACGAATTGCAACGCCTGCTGGGCCATACTTTCCGCAACGAAGATTTGTTGCGGGAAGCATTGACCCATCGCTCTTTCCACGAAGGCAGCAAAAAGGCGTTACCGGACAACGAGAAACTGGAGTTTCTGGGGGATTCGGTTATCAACCTGGTGGTTACTGAATTCCTTTTTCGTCGTTTCCGGGATGCGCGGGAGGGCGAACTCTCCAAACTCAAGGCCCACCTGGTGTCCAGCAATTTTCTTTTCCAGGTCGCACGCACCATCCGCTTGGGAGATTTCGTGCTCCTGGGGCGGGGAGAAGAGCAAAACAACGGTCGCCGCAACCGTCGCATCGTGGCTTCCACATTCGAAGCCCTGGCAGGGGCCGTCTACCTGGACGGCGGCTTTCGCGCGGCCCGAACCGTGTTGCTGCCCTTTTTCCAGAGCGCCATTGATGAGATGGGGCGGGAAGGGCGGCGCATCCGCATCAACGATTTCAAATCCGAATTGCAGGAGCGGATGCAGTCACGCAAAGATTCCCCCCCGGAATACCATCTGATCGCTGAACGGGGCAAACTTCCGCGGATGGAATTCACCATGGCGGTAATGATCGGAGGCAAGGAGTTCGCACGGGGAGTGGGAGAAACCCGGCGACAAGCTGAGCAGGACGCGGCCAGCAGGGCGTTGCACAAAATGGACGGCGTTCCCGTAGATGGTCAGTTGTCCAGTGTGTTTTTCCTGACCCATGATTAGATTGCTTCGCATTGACGGTTTGGAGATCCTTCTCAACGCGGATCAGATCCATACAATCTCTTCGCACCCGGATGGCGGAACAAAGATTCGATTGCTTGATGGAGAGGAACTGCGGGTAAAGAACCACCACGCTGATATCACCACCAAGGTCGAAGCGTGGATTCTGGGTCGACGAAAGGAAGAGATTCCCGGTGATTTTTTACCACTGAAACCAACCCCTAAAAAGCGGTAACCGGGCGGGTTTGCCCCTTTGCGGCCGTTGCTTTGCGGCTTGATTTTTCCTTGTCCCTCCATTACAATGCGCGTATGAAGGATTATTACCGCGTTCTTGGTGTGGAACGCAAGGCAACGCTGGCGGAGATTAAAAAAGCGTATCGCAAGCTGGCCCGAAAACACCATCCGGATCTGAATCCCGGAGACAAGGCGGCTGAACAGCGTTTCAAAGAAATTACCGAGGCGTACGAAGTACTTAAAGATCCGCAAAAGCGCAAGCAGTATGACACTTTCGGCCGGGTGGGGCCCGAAGCCGGCACCCAACGGCCGGGTGGGGGATTCCGCGGCTTTGATTTCAACTCCGGGGGTAGCGGCTCCTTCGGGGATATATTTGAAACCATTTTCGGCGGAGCGGGTGGGTTCTCCGGGCGGCAGAGCCGTGAAGCCGCAGCATCCCGTCCGGTGCCGGGGGAAGATCTGAATTACTCGATTACCCTCAGTTTCATGGATGCCATCAACGGCATTGAGACCCCGATCCAATTGACCCGCCGCATTCCCTGCGATGTGTGCAAGGGGTCTGGAACGACTCCCGGATCCAGCCGCATGGTTTGTCCGGAATGCCACGGCACGGGGCAGGTTCAACGGCAAACGGGATTCATGACTTTCGCTTCTCCCTGTTCCCGCTGTGGCGGCAGCGGCAGTCTCAGCGGCAGCCCGTGTTCTCGTTGCGGCGGAGACGGACGGTTAGAGACCCTCTCACGCTTTCGGGTACGCATTCCTCCGGGAGTGGATTCCGGATCCCGGGTACGGCTGGCCGGTAAGGGCAATGCCGGTCGTCACGGCGGTCCACCCGGAGATTTGATCATCACCATCCAGGTGACGCCCCATGCTTTTTTCCGTCGCAACGGCAACGACCTGGAAATGCAGCTTCCCGTCACTTATACCGAAGCCGCGCTGGGAGCCAAAGTGCCGGTGCCCACACTGAGTGGAACCACGTTGCTCAAAATTCCGCCGGGCATTCAATCCGGCCGCCGCCTGCGTCTCAAGAACAAAGGTATTCAGAATCTCCAGGGTCGCGCCCGGGGGGACATGATCGTTGAGGTCCAGATCGCGCCACCTCCCACCACGGACATCGAAATTCGCCGCCTGCTGAAGCAACTGGAAGAAACGGCCGCATACAATCCGCGGGAGGAACTGGGGGTATGAAAGAACGAACCTATATGATCTCCGCGGTGGCCCAACGTTTTGACATTCATCCCCAGACCCTCCGGCTGTACGAACGAGAGGGATTGCTGATCCCGTCGCGGACCAAGGGAAACACCCGGGTTTACACGGATCGCGACCTGGAACGCCTGGGGTTCATCCTGGTGTTGTCCCGGGAGATGGGAGTCAATCTGGCGGGAATTGAAATCATCCTGAACATGCGGCGGAAAATGGAGATCATGCAGGAACAGTTTTCGTGTTTCATCGATGAATTGAAAAAGGAATTCAAAGACAAAGAGCATCTTTTTGATGAAAAGCGCAACGCCATCGTCAAGTTCACCTCGCCGTTGGTTGCCCCGTTCAAAGAGGATAATGAGCGCGACTAGGGACCGGGAGTCGCTGGATTCTCTCAACCTCTATTTCCAAAAAGTGAAAACCATCGCGGTATTGAGCGCGGAAGAGGAACGTGAATTGATTATCCGTGCCAAGAAGGGCGATGAAGAGGCATTTAAAAAGATCATTGTCGCCAACCAGAAACTGGTGGTAAAAGAAGCATTGAAATACTACTTCAAGGGTGAGAATTTTCTCGATCTCATCAACGAAGGCAACAAGGGGTTGATCGAAGCCTTAAAACGTTTTGACACCGACCGCGACAACCGTTTCTATACCTATGCCATCTGGTGGGTGCGCAGCGAAATCCGCCGTTACCTGTCCAAGAACCAGAACATCATCTCTTTTCCGGATATTTTCTACAACGACTATCTGAATTTCAAAAAGGTTTTCTTTAATCTGACGCGCAAACTCAAGCGCAAACCCACGGAGAATGAGTTGTCTGAGGCACTGGGGATTCCGGTTAAAAAGGTCAAGGTAATGCTTTCCGTGCCGGACGAGATCATCAGCCTGGACAAGAACATGATGGATGGCCGGGAGACCCTCCTCTCAAACTACATTCCGGATGAGTCGGTTGTTGATCCGCAAGACGAGTTTCTGGGAGTGTCTTTAAACAACCTGATCCGTGAGGATATCGAGGATTTGACTCCCAAGGAAGCCGGCGTGGTGAAGATGCGTTACGGTTTTGGGGAAGAGGACCCCATGAAACTGCGGGAGATCGCCAAAAAAATGAGCATGAGCCCGGAAGGTGTGCGCCGCATTGAGATGAAGGCTCTGGCCAAATTGAAAAAAAAACTTCTGGTTCAGGGCATATACGGGGTACTGAACTGATGCCGGAACGCTGTCCATTGTGCCGGGAAACCGGTTGGGTTATTCACGAAAAAGACGGGCACGAATACGCCGAACCGTGTGAATGTCAGGCCATGAATCGTTTGATTGCCGTGGAGAAGCGGCTCAATATCCCGGCTCGCTTTCAAGGCACCGACCTGCGGGGATTTGCCGCGAGCAAGCCCAATTCCGCTCTCAAGCAGGTGATTGTCAGGGTAAAACGTTTTGTGAACGATTACCCGGCGGTGGATAAAGGACTGCTTTTTCAGGGAGATATCGGGGTGGGCAAGACCAAGATGCTGTGCGCCATTGCCGGAGAGTTGCTGAACCGCCGCCCTGGAATGGATCTGTACTACATCGATTGGAATGATCTGGTGCGGGAAATGCGCAGCGGAGAAGACCATTCCAGCCGTGATTTCTCCACCATTCATCATCTGGTGCAGCGCCTGGCCCGGGCGGACCTGTTGTTGTTTGACGAAGTGGGCGCGTCCCGGGTCAGCCCCTGGGTGCAGGACAACATCTACTATATCATTAACCGGCGTTACAATGCGGGAAGACTGACCTGTTGCGCGACAAATTTTTACGACGAGAGCGCAGACGGTGGTGAGACACTGGAACAAAGACTGGGGCTGCGCATTCGCAGCCGCTTGTTTGAAATGACCCAAGCCCTGGTAATCCCCGGTACCGATTACCGGCGCCGCTGGGGATAGGAGGCCGCTGACATGAGCCATGACATGACCGCTATCAACGAAAGCGTCCGGCAGGAAAGCCAGGTGGTGGAGCGTATCCTGATGGAGATGGGCCAGGTCATCGTGGGCCAGCGGGACTTGCTGGAACGCATGATTATTGCTCTGTTGAATTCAGGACATATCCTTCTGGAAGGTGTGCCCGGGTTGGCCAAAACCCTGGCTGTGAAGACCCTGGCAAGGGTTTTGGACCTGAGGTTCAGCCGTATCCAGTTTACCCCCGATCTGCTTCCCGCGGACCTGACCGGCACCATGGTGTTCAACCCCAGAACATCCGAGTTTTCTACCAAGAAGGGCCCGGTATTCACCAATCTGCTGCTCGCGGATGAAATCAACCGCGCTCCCGCCAAGGTACAGAGCGCGCTGTTGGAAGCCATGCAGGAGTTGCAGGTGACCATCGGGGATAACAGCCATGCCATTGTTCCTCCCTTTATGGTCATGGCCACCCAGAATCCGATTGAACAGGAAGGGACCTATCCACTGCCTGAAGCCCAGGTGGACCGTTTCCTCATGAAGGCCCGCGTGGATTACCCCAGCCTGGAAGAGGAACGTGCCATTGTGGAACGCATGGCGGATAGCGAGGACTTGGAAGTGACGGCCGTGTGCACCGAAGAAGATGTTTTTCGCATGCAACAGGCCGTGCGCATGGTTTACGTGGATGAGAAGATCCGGGAGTACATCCTGAACCTGGTTTTCGCCACCCGTGATCCCGCCGCGGCCGGAGTCAAAAAACTGGCGCCCATGATTCGTTTCGGGGCATCCCCGCGGGCATCCATCTTTTTAACCCGCACGGCCCGTGCCCTGGCGTTTATTCGCCGCAGGGGATATGTGACGCCCGAGGATGTCAAAGAGGTCGGGCGCGATGTGTTGCGTCACCGCCTGATTTTGACCTACGAGGCCGAGGCTGAAGAGCTGACCGCCGATGATCTGATCACGGAAATTTTCGACAACGTGGTGGTTCCCTGAAGGGGTCGCCCAGGTGAGATGAATGGCCAAGAAAAAGAAAAAACAACTGCGCCAGCGGATTAATCCTGAGAAGTCCAACAAAATGATCTACGCCGTGGGGGGAGGACTGTTTGTGGTCATGTCCATGGTCCTGCTGCTGATGTTGCGCAGCGGGGAAATGCCCGAAAATCCCGCCGAGATCATGAAAAGCAGCTTGGGATACGTGGAAAAGACCGACGGCGTGCTGGACGTGCAAACCGATGCCGAAGCCGCAAGGGTGGTTATCGTTTACGAGCCGGCGGAGCGGGTAAACATCGTCCAGGTGGCTCAATACGCGGGCGTAAGGGTCTCTCACCGCTTGCCGGACCGGGAAGTGGAGATTCGCCTCAGTCGTTTCCGTCCGGAAAACGTGGAGTATCAATTCTGGGTGTTGAACGGTCGGGTGGTGCGTTACAAGGTCGTGGAAGGAGGGCCATCCCCGGAAAGTTTGCCCACGGATTCCCCACTGCCGGTTGAACCAATAAAGTAATCACCACAATCGTTGCAATAGTATTGCGTTTGCAGAGGAGAACGGGCGCACTTGTGTGATTCTTTCCAGCGGATGATCAGCGCCGCCGCCGCGGTAAATAACAGCACGGTCAGGGGATAGGCCAGGTAGGCGTAGATCAGAAAAGCGAAATAGGTTCCCAGTACCAGCAAAGCGGTAATCAATACCAGGGGCAGGGTATCGTGACTGCGGTGATCGGATTCATTCTCAGCCCGGACCACGGCCATGGATCCACATCGGGGGCATGCGGGGGGCGATTCCGGTTTAGTCATCCCCTTCCGCTGGGTTCTGGATCAGTATCCGGCGTGAAATGGCCGGTATGTAGTCGGAAAACCCCTGGTCCGGGATTGCGTGCCGGGAGGCTTCCAGAAAAATGGCCAGTTTGGAATCAAGCAGGTCAATGGCGTGAAGGGCCATGGCTTCCCGGGTTTTTGGAACTTCCGGGCTGCCGAATTCCCGCTCGCCGTGATGGGAAACGATCAGGTGTTGCAGGTGCAGGCGTATTTCTTCAGGTATGCCGGGAACCCGGCGGCAGAGATCGTTGAACATTTCCAGGCTGATAACAATATGGCCCAGCAACCCGCCCTGGAAAGTGGCCTGGATCGCGGGTTCAGCGCTAAATTCCCTTAATTTGCCCAGGTCGTGCAGCAGGGCCCCCATAAGCATGATGTCGCTATCCAATTCATAGTGATCCGCTACCATTGCGGCCAGGCGCACCATGGAGTCGGTGTGTTCCAGCAGGCCGCCGATGCGGGCGTGATGGATTTTCTGTGCGCCGTAGTGGCGGCTGAATGCTTCGCCGTGGTTGAGCGAGAATGCTTCCAGCAAATGGTTCAATTCGGGGTTTTTCAGGCGTTGAGACACAAAAGCGATCATGGCGTCAAAGCGGGCGTCTACGTCAAATGCCGCGTTTTCACTGAAGTCTTTGCCGTCTACGTCCATGTTGTCGGAAATTTTCTGCACGTTCCGGATATGGATCTCCCGGCGGCCATGGTACTCGTGCACTGTGCCGCTTACAGTGAAAATTTCTCCGGCGGTTATTGCTTTTTCCACTTTTTCCACGTGATCCCACACCTTGGCGTCCATTTTTCCGGTTCGGTCCATCAGGGTCAATGCCAGGAAGAGGGATCCGTCCTTTTTGTGGCGGCGGCTGATCTGGACAACCCGGAAAGGGGCCTCAACCGCCTGGCCGGATTTCAAATCCGAAATCCATTGCGTTTTGACATGCTGGAACAGGGTCATGGAGCCTCCGACGCCAGGCGGTTTTCCACCCGGTATGATATTTTGATCTCATCCAGCCAGCCGGACACCCGGTTTTCCGTTTGCAGGGTGCGCAGGTGTTTTTCGATCATGGGAGCCATATCCACCAGGCTGCGAGCGGGCAGGTTGAGGCTTCTCTGGACGGGAAGGTATTGCTGCCGGTAAAACTCCTCGATTTCGGTGAACGGTATGGTGATTTTCATCTGGAAGTTGTCTTTCAACACTTTTTCATACATGACCCGTTCCCGGATGAAGGGCTTTAAATCCTCCCGGGTCATATCGAATCGTTCCAAAAGCAAAATCACCTTTTGCAGGGAGCCGGCTTTGCGGATAATGGCGGTTTGCAGGGGATTGTAGTCTTCAGCGGTCAGTTGAATCTCTTCGCGGTATTCCAGCCAGGCGACTTTGTAATGGATCAGGTCCTCCAGTACCCGAAGGTAGAAGTCGCGCTCACTTTCATGGGGCGCGCGGAAAAACGGGTAGATCAACAGTGCGCGATCGATGTCGGAAAGGGTGATGATTTCGTTGTTGACCACCGCGGCGATGCGGTCCACCGTAAGGATGCGGCCGGATAGTGGACAGGTAAGGCTGAGCCATGCCGCCAGTACAATGATGCGAAGTTTAGAAAACATTGCCGAATCCGATTTTGACCAGGAAGGGGTTGTTCGCGCGGTCTCTGTTGATGTTCCAGGCGAAGTCCACGCGAATGGGCCCCAAAGGCGTGATGTACTTGATGCCGAAACCCAGGGCGGTTTCCAGCCGTTTCAGGCTGAATTCAGCGGTATCGGCAAAGACATCGCCGATGTCGGCGAATACACACACCTGGAATCCCTCCGTGGGAATGAGATACAGTGGTTGTGCCGCTTCAATATTAAACAACACGATGGCGTTGCCCCCCCTGGGGGCTCCGGTCCGGGAATCGATGGGGCCCAGGCGGTCATTGCCGGTGCCGCGAAAGGTATGAATCCCGCCCGCAAAAAACCGCTCGGTAATGGACATATCCCCGGAGGCGAATCCATTGCGTATCGATAGTGAAAGGGTTCCATGGCGGAACAGGGAAAAATTTTTCTGGTAGTTCCAGAAGAATTTGAAAAAAGAGTACTCTTTTTCCAGCAGAGGAAATCCGATAATCAGGTTGGATGAAAAGAATTCACCCCGGCTGGGATTAAAGGGATTGTCCCGCTGATCATTCACGTAGAGCAATGAAAAGGCGGTTGTGTCAAAGGGTTGGTCGATGCGGTCGATATCATCCGGAGTAATGTCCAGTTCCGTCAGCCGGGTACGGTACCATTTCAGGGAAGCGGAAATGTAGGAAGATTGCGCGATCCGGTGGATTACGGACTGGCTGATCCCGGAACGGATGTACTTGTATGAAGGGTAGACCTGATCTTCTTGCCAGAAGCGCAAAGAGGAACTGAGGCGGCTGCGCAGAAAATAAGGGGTATCAATGGAAACCGCCCAGCGTCGCTCTTTGGGACCCGCCTGCAGCATGGCGGAAAACGAGGAATAGGAAGAAAAGAAATTCTGCTGTTGGAATTCCAGGGTACCGCGGTAACCGCGCCGGTCTTCCCATCCCAATCCAAAACCGTAATAGCGGCTGTTGTCCGGTGTGATCTTGATCATGACATCGATCACGCCGGGAGTTTTGCGGATCTCCTCGATGGTGATATCGTTAAACGCGGGGCTGTTTTCCAGCTCGGCTTGGAATTGCGCTAAGCGGTCCCGATTGAACGCGTCGCCTTTCTGCAAGGGGAAAAGTGAGCGGATCAATTCACGCTGAGCCTTGGAGGCTTCGAGGATGATCAGATCACCGGTGAGAAATCGGGGTCCCTCATGAATGGTGATGAGGATGGACTTGCGGATGCCAGCGGATATCTCATCCCCCACCCGGATATCTGTGTATCCCCGGATGCGGTAGTGGCGGGCGATGCGTTGCAGGTCCTCGCTGAAACGTTGGGGGACAAAAGGTTCTTTCGGCCGGGTCTGGATCAGTGTCAGGATCTCTTCGCGCTTCAGCAGGCGGTTGCCGCGTAGTTGAATGGATTCCACCAATACCTGGCGGCCTTCGCGGATGTCGAAGAGAATGTTCGCCTTGGATCGTCCCAGTTCGGGAATCATTTTCACCACAACCTGGGGAAAGCCGTTGAAATAGTAATAGAGTTTCAACACCTCCAGGTCCACCTGCAAGGAACGCAGCCTGAGATAAACCAGCCGGTCGAAAACCTGGTCGTCCGTTTTGGTGATTTGACGCAATTTATCATCCGCGATGGCCTGGTTCCCCTTAAAGGCGATGGTTCCCAAGGCATAACGTCGTCGCCGCTCCACGTTAAAGGTGATGGTCTTGACATTTTCAGTGGTGGTGATACTGGATTCCACCCGGGCATCCAGGAAGCCCTTGTTTTTCAGGTGGCGCAGGATTCGGGCGCGGCTTTCCGTTTCCGCCCATATTTCAAAAACCTTGCTTTTCCAGATTGACTCGATCAGGCCCATGCGTTCGCGCATGCCCAGGAAGCGGAATTCATAACGGTATCCCGGGTCAATGGCAACAGTCAGGTGGACCCGGGATTTTTCGCTATCCAGAAAATCTTCGCGGATTTCGATTTCCGGGAAATAGTGGTGGGATCTGCGCAGGATGGTGCGGATCGACTCAATGCGCTTATGCAATTGCCGGGGGATGTAACGTCTGGAGTTCAGAATTTTTATAAAACGCGCCTTCATCAAGGGCCGGGTCATCTCCAGCGTCAGTTCAGATATGCGAGTGATGCGACCGGTTTTTACCCTGAATACGATTGTGGCTTCCGCGGCTTCCACATCGGACAGAACCTCTGCGGATATCTGTGGAGAAAAATACCCTTCGGATTTCAGGTGAGCGCGAATCTCCCCCACGGCTTTGTCCATGTCGCCGTTGTAGAGGTAAGCTCCCCTGCGCAGAGAAAACACGGCCTGATGCAGGCGCTTGGTTTTCAGGCCCATATCGTGTTCAAAACGCAGGCCGCGGATCCGCAACCGTCGTTCCAGGAGAAAAGTCAGGTTTATTTCATTTTTTGGAAGCGTCTGTACCTTAACGGTGATATCCAGGAAACGTCCCATCTGGAATAGGTGGTCCATGGCTTTGCGGACCAGCTGGGCGTTGTATTTCTCTCCCGGGGCGAGGTTGACCAGGGCGTGAAAGCTTTCCGGCCTTGAAGGCGGAAGTCGCCGGTTCAGGTAACGAAAATCAATCCCGCGGATGCGATACTGAGACAGATCGGTATGTTGCGCGCGCAGGAGGCCCGGCTGGGTGAGTACAAACAAGAGAAACATCATCACGACCCGGCGCGCAGACAAAATCATGTCAATACCGCCTCCGGCGGTAACGGATATCGATGCTGAAATTTCCTTCCTGGTTGCGCATGCCGATAAGGGAGATGGCGGGCGACAACTGGTATTGCAGGTAGTAAATCTCCTGGCGCAGGCTGCTGATGTTGGTTGAATAAACGATCAAGAGGTTTTGGGCGATCGATGTGCCCACGGTCAGGCGTGATGTTCCCTCCCTGGCGGTCCCCGCGATTACCGGGTCGATCTTCATGACCAGGTCGACGCCGAGTTTGCGGGCGCGTTTCTGAATCTCATCGGTGAGTTGAGAGGTGATCAGTCCGGTGGTGCCGATCTGTGAGCTCATTTCCGTTGATGTGGGGCGCTTGAAAAGCTCACCCAGAGAGAGCAGGGCCAGGATGTCCTGCTGAGATAGCGGCGGAGAGGACTGAAACTCGGGTTGCAGGCGGGATGAAACTCCCTTTATATTGAAACGGATACGGTAGTTTTTGATAAAGGTCTCGGATTCCAGGTTGATCACCGGGTCAATGACGAAGCGGTTGTTGAAGGTCACTCGTCCCTTGAGTAGGTTGAATTTATGGTCGGAGAAAAAAATCTCTCCGCGGCGGCTTTCCAATGATCCTTCCAGCCTGGGGAAATCCGGAGTCCCGGTGAGATGAAGGTTAAGTGCGCCTGTAATATCGCCGAAAGAGTTGTGCATGCGGATGTTGTCTTTACCGGTTAATTTCAGGTCGAAATCCAGCAGTTTCATCAGGCCCGATCCCGCCGAATCCGTTTCCGGATCAGTGTAAAACGATATGCCCTCATCCACTTCCCGTTCCCACACGCCGTCCCTGAAGTTCAAATTGCCCTGTACCAGCAGTTTTCGGTCCCTCTGTTTTAACGTCAGGTCGGCATCCATGGTAAACACCGTACGGTCAATGGGATACAGGGTCATGTTGCGACCGGAAAGGCTGAAAAACAGGTTCTGAATTTCACCCTGCTTCAGGGTAAGCATGCCGTTGCCCTCAATCGGCCCGCCGCCCATGCTGGCACGAAACGATTGCAGTGAGAAGGCGCCGTTGTCGAATGTGATGAATCCCTGGAAGTCTTCCAGGGCATGAGAAAAGTTGGGAATGGAAAACGTGGTCCCATCGAAGCGGACGATGCCTCGGATATCGGTTTTTCCGGACGGTGGTTTGGAAATCTGACCCGTCATATCCAACCGTCCATGGTTGTGTTTCCAGGGAATGACAAAGTTCAGGTCCTGCAACTGGATTCTGAAGTCCCCCTGCATGCGGTTGTTCTGCAGTGAGAGTTCCAGGTTCAAGGGTGAACTGGTTTCCATCCGCGTCAGTTTCCCCTCGGCCTTCAGCGCAAAATCGGAAAAATCAGTACTGATCGCGGCTGTTCCAACCAGGGTTCCCTTGCGTTGCAAAGAGAGATGCAAATCGGTTACCGAAAATGCGACTGTGATGGGGTCATTCAGGAACGTGCCCGATCCGGAAAAATTCACGTCGGCGTATCCGAAAAGATCTTTGGTCAGGCGCTCCATGTTGATGCCGGTGCAGGAACCCTCCAATGCGTATTCCCGGCGGGTGTAATCAATGGTCAGGTCCGTGGCGCCTTTTCCCTCCATAAAGAGGTAGGTAAGGTTCGTTAATTCGAGGCTTTCGGTGTCGGTTTGAAAGGCGCCCGAGAGATCGTTAAAAGGAATGCCATTGAAGTTCAGTTGGGGAGAAGAAAAGTTCCCACTGATTCGGGGCAGGTCGGCACCCTTTTTCAGGCTGTACACACAAGTGCCCGATCCATCACCTTCAAGGTCGATATCCAGATCCAGGATGCGGAATATCCCGGCCACGGAGCCATCCACCCGGGGAAAGCGAATCTTTAGGTGATCGTTATCACTGCTGAACTCCGCCCTGCCTTGCAGGTGGGGATCGCTGAAATCGAAACGGCCATTCACGGTTTGGTTTTTGCCGTTGATGATCCCGGCCAGTGTTTGGATCGGGACGCCGTTGGCGCGGGTGTTGTTTACCTCCAGGTGGCTGACGAAGTCGAGCCGTTTCCCGACCTTGTTGAGATCGAGGTCGAAGCGTCCTTGTCCCCCCGCGACTTTCCAGGGTTTCAAAGAGATGCCGGTATAGAATGCCAGGTATTTTTCCGTCCGGCTGAAATCTGAGAGGGTTCCCCGGGCGGTCAATCGCAGCCGGTTCCGACGGCCGTCACTTTCGCCCTGGAGTGCCATGGAGCCGAAGTCCGTCTCTAATCCGGATGATTCAAAGGTGGCGAATTTTTTTCTGCCATCGTACGTAAACCGGATCGGCCCGCGCGGATTGAATTCCGCCAGGGGGACCGGAAGCCTGTCCACCTGAACGTGTCCGCTGTATTTGCTTCCCTTGATTCGGATTTCTCCTTCAATCAAGCGACCGGAGAGGGGGACACTGTCGTAGATTTCAATGATGCGCGTCAGCTTGGCGCCCGAGAAATCCCTGAGGTTCAGATAAACCGCTTCTTCCCGGTTCGTGACGTAGAGTTGCCCGCGAAGCCCGTTTTCTGTGGCCGAGAGGTTGACATCGATGCGTTTGCTTTGGCTGTTCCATTGCGCGGTTCCCCGGACGGCACGAAAGCTTTCTTTGTTGACCTCCATTTCCGGGAAACGAAACCGACCGTTGATCGACAATTCACCATCGGGGCCGCTCGCCACCTCTGCGTTGGCGTACGCCATGCCGCGGGTACTGAGAGCGCCCAGAAGGGGTTCCAGAATATGAAATGCGGAACCGCGGAAGCCGATGTTGACTTTGAATCCCCCGTTGGGAGAGGAACGCCCGTTCCCTGACAGTTGGAAATCCGCGGTGTTCCAGGCGAATCGATGGACTTGGATCCGTTGCCCCTGTTGAGAAATCGTGGCGCTCACATCGCCTTCAACACGCACCAGTTCTTTGCTGAACGGAAAGATGATTTTCATGTGGGGGGATTTCAGGCTGTAATACAGTTGTTCTTCCACTTTATAGGATTTGAGATCCACGTTCAGCAATTCCACCAGGTACTTGCCGGCGGAAAATCTGAAGCTTCCGCTATTGATGTTGACGCGGTTGAGCATGAAGGGCGCGCTTTTGTCCGCGGCGCTTTTTTGCGGGGATGGAGCCATTACGATACGCGGTGAATCCACTTTCAGGTTGATGCGTCGGGATGATGAAAAAAGTGAGGAAAGGGGGATCGTGATCCGGGCGGATTTAAATGATATGCGGGAACCGGGAGAAACGGGAAGAGAGTCAATCCCGTGGATGCGAACTCCCGGAGGAAACAGGTTCAGGCTGAGTTGTGAAAAGTTGATGGGGCGGGTCAGGCGGCGATTGATCTGGTGAAAAGCAACGGTTTTCAGGCCGAAATAGAGCCCAACCAGCAGCAGGAGGGTAAAAAAAAACCAATGATCCTGCGGTGTTTACGTCTCACAATGTCCTATTTTTTAACCTTTTTCCAGTCTTCCAGGAACCGGGCCATGCCTTGATCGGTCAGGGGATGGTTCAGCAGGCGGTCCAGGGTGGAGAAGGGCACGGTGGCGATGTCGGCACCGATGAGGGCGGATTGGACGAAATGCAGGGGGTGGCGGATTGAAGCCACGATCACCTCGGTCTGGATGTCGTAGTTGCCAAAGATCTGTACGATCTGTTCCACCAGCTCCATGCCGCTGCCGGAGATATCGTCGATGCGTCCCACGAAGGGCGAAACGAAGGCAGTCCCGGCCTTGGCGGCCAGCAGGGCCTGGGAGGGAGAAAAAACCAAAGTGGTATTGGTGCGGATGCCCAGTTCGTACAAGCGCCGGATCACCTTCAGACCTTCACTGTTGATGGGAACCTTGATGACCACGTTCTCCGCCATATCGGCGTAGCGCCGGGCTTCCTCCACCAT
The DNA here is from genome assembly GCA_011049425.1 of Candidatus Aminicenantes bacterium. Classification (NCBI taxonomy): domain Bacteria; phylum Candidatus Aminicenantota; species Candidatus Aminicenantota bacterium. The sequence goes on along the minus strand of DSBM01000083.1, from coordinate 12,092 downwards.
GGCGTCGCTGTCCAGGGCCGTCACCTCAACCGAGACGGGACCGGGCACCAGGGCACAAATCTCTTTCACCAGCGGCAGGAATTCGCGGTTTTCCCGGGAAACCAGGCTGGGATTGGTGGTGACTCCATCCACCATGCCCATGTCCAGGCCGCGGCGGATCTCGTCAAGGTTGGCGGTGTCGAGGAAAATCTTCATAGATGGCCTCCAGCGCGCATTATACCAGATTCACCAACGGGTTCAAACCCGGACGGATTCTTTTTCCCGTCGACTGCTCAGACTCTCGCTTGGCGGGAAACAAAGCCCAGACGGGTTTTGATCCATTCGCCGAGGGAATCAAAGATGGCATAGAAGGTCGGCAGGATGATGAGGGTGAAAAATGTGGAAGTGGTGAGTCCGCCCAGGATCGCCACACTGATGGGAGCCCACATCTGCGCCCGCCCCTGGGATCCGGGGAAAAGCCCGGGCAGCAGGGCGGGGAGAGCCAGGGGCAGGACCCCGAAAATGGTGGTAATGGCGGTCATGACAATGGGGCGCATGCGATCCTTGCCGCCCTGCACGATGGCGTGGTACTTCTCCATTCCCTGGTTTCGCAGGGTGCGGATGTGGTCAATGAGAATAATGCCGTTGTTGACCACGATGCCGAACAGGGTCAGCAGCCCAAGGTAAGAGGTGTTGTTCAAGGTGATGCCGGTCAGGGTGAAAAACAGGGCTACGCCGAATAGGGCCAGCGGTACGGTGAGCAGGATGGTAAAGGGGTGGACAAAAGACTCAAACAGGGAGGCCATGATGATGTAGATAAACACCAGGGCCAGGATGATCGCCAGGTTGGTGCCCTGCTGGGATTCCTGGAATTGTTGCCAGCGACGGCCGAAACTCCAGGAATAGCCTTCCGGAAAGGGTATTGTGGCCATGGCGGCGGTAATGGTTTCCGACAACTGCATCATGCCCTGAACGTTGGCGTTGGCGGTGATGCTCAGCCGGGATTTTTTGTTTTCCTTTTGAATCGACATCGATCCCATGCGGTACGAAAAGTCGCTGACCGCGGATAGGGGAATGCGTTGGGTTCCGGTTTGCAGGGCGATGTTGCGCAAGTCGTCCTGGCTCAGGGTATCCGCGTTCCTCAGGTTGAGGATGATGTCGATTTCCTTGTTTTCCGTCTTGAATTTGCCGATGGGGCGATCTGAAATCGAGTTCTGGATGGTGCGGGCCACGCGGCGGCTGTCCACGCCGGAGCTTTCGGCCCGGTTGCGATTTACCGTTACCAGCAACTGGGTGTCACCGCCCTCCAGGTCGGAGGTGACGTCTTCGATGATATCGAGTTTGCTCAGGGCATCCATGACCCGGGGAGCCAGCTCGGTCAGGCGGGTGAAATCCGGCCCGATCAACTCCACCCGCATGCCGCCCGATGCACCGCCGCGATGGCGGCGCTCGCCGAATTCAAAACTGATGCCCGCATCGCGGGGCAGGGTTCTCTTGACCGTTTCCTTGAGTTCGGCGATTGTGGGTCCGGTTTCTTTCAGGTACATGGAAACCTCGCCGCGGTACCGTCCGCGCCGGCTGCGTTCGGTACCATAGTCCGTGGTAAATGTTTCCACCGCCCACTTGTCCTGGTTACGTACGATGATCGATTCGTAGCGGTTGAACAGGGCCTGCATCTCTTCCAGGGTGATGCTGCGCGGCATATACACCTGCAATTCCAGTTGGCGCTCTTCCGATCCCGGCATGAACTCCCTCTCGATCCCTGCCAGCATGACAAAGGTGGAAACCAGAATGGACGCGGCCGCCAGTACGGTGACCAGGCGGGTTTTCCATGAGCGGATTGTCCAACTTACCACTTTTTCATACCCGTTGGTGGCGTGAACCAGCCAGCGCGCCTTGGGTTTGGACTTGCCGGTGAGCAGGCGGCTTCCCGCCAGGGGAATAAAGGTCAGGGATACCACCAGGGAGGCGATCAGTGCCAGGGAGATGGTGAGGGCGAAGTCACTCATCCAGCGACCGAATCCGGATGAAGACATGAAACCCAGGGAGGCGAACACAACCAGTGTGGTCAGGGTGGAGGCTGTGACCGCCATGGCCACTTCACTGCTGCCGCGTACCGCGGCTTCCACCGGGGCAAGTGCCTTTTCCTGGCGCATGCGGAAAATGTTTTCCAACACCACCACGCCGTTGTCCACCAGCATGCCCACGGCCATCATCAGGCCGCTTAATGAGATGATGTTGATGGAAATGGAAGAGTTGAACACCGCCCGGTACAGGTACATGAAACTGAAGGTGAACACCAGGGCCATGGGAATGGCCACCGCGATAATCACCGTACTGCGCAGTTTGCGCAAAAAGAAGAGCAACGTGAGAACCGCCAGCAAGCCGCCGATCAGTCCGGCGATGGACAGGTCTTTCAGGCTTAGCAGGATCTCTTCGGACTGGTCGTGAAAATAGAGGGTCTGCAGGCCCGCCAACTGGCCGTCGTCATAACCCATCTCTCTCATAACGGTACGCACCCGTTGACACACATCCACCACGTTGGCGTTGGATGCGCGATAGATGCGGAAACTGATGGCTTCATGACCGTTCAAGCGATAAAAGGACTCTTTGCGCGGGTAGTCGTAGGTGATGTCGGCCACATCACGGATGCGCAGCCCCTTTTCGTTCAGAGGCAGGCGGGAAATTTCTTCAGCCACTTTCAGTTCGCCGGGAATCCGGACCAGGTAGCGGCGACGGCTGCTGTCTTTTTCTTCCTCCAGGTGGCCGGCCGAGATGTTGATGTTGTTGTTGCGGATGGTGGAGACCAGGTCGATGATGTTGATGCCTGATGAGTAAAAGGCGTCGGGGTGCAGGTGAATCATCAACTGCTTATTGCGAATGCCGCGGATATCCACGTTGGCCACGCCTTCGATGCGCTCCAGGTCGGGCTGGATCATATCCTCGGCCTTCTGGTAAAGCGTATGCAGGGGCATGCCCGGCACGGTGAGGCTGAAAGAGATGACGGGGAAATCCGAGGTAGACCAGCGCCGGATCTGGATGCGTTCGACATCATCGGGCAGCTTGTCGCGGATCTGGTCGACCTTGTCACGGATCTCCATGGAGGCCAGGTCCATGTTGGTGCCGTTTTCGAACTCCATGTGGATGCGCGCGCTGGATGAATGGGAAGTGGAGCGCAGGACCTTGAGGTTGTTGATGGTGGCCAGGATGTCTTCCAGGGGCCGGGTGATGGTACGTTCCACCTCTTCCGGCGAAGAGGAAGGGTAAGGGACCCAGACCATGAGTCCCGGGAAAGAGATGTCGGGCATCATCTCCAGGGGCAGGCGCACCAGGGAGATAATGCCGATGGTGACGAACACCAGCATGGCCACCACGACCGTTACCGGGCGTTTCAGCGAGAATTGAGGCAGGTTCACCGGGCGTCCTCCACCGGGGAGGGCGCCGGTTTATCCGGAACCACCAGGCTGTAGACAATAGGGATAAAGACCAGGGTCAGGAAGGTGCCGAAGATGAGTCCGCCGATCAGGGTGACGGCCAGGGGAATGCGGATTTCAAAGCCCTCTTGGGTGTCCAGAGCCATGGGCAGCAGGCCCAGTACCGTGGTAATGGTGGTCATCAGGATGGGGCGCCAGCGAACGCGGGCGGCCCGCAGGATGGCCTCACGCCGGGAGAGGCCCCGGGACTGTAGTTGGCTGGTGTAGTCCACCAGCACGATGGCGTTGTTGACGATGATTCCCGACAGGATAACCAAACCGATGAGCACGATGACATTAATGGAAATTCCCGCGATCAGGCCCGCCGCCACCACGCCGATAATGCCCAGGGGAATGGTAAACATGATGATAAAGGGTTTGCGGAAAGATTCGAACTGAGATGCCATAACCAGATAGACGAGGAATACCGCCAGCAGGATGGCAAACACCATGGAACGGAAAGCCACGTCACGTTCCTGACTTTGGCCGGCCAGGCGGATGCGGCAGTCATCCGGGTGGTTGATGGATTCCGCGGCTTTCATGATGCGCGAAGAGGCGCTTTCCAGGTCGATGCCAAAGATATTGGCGGTCACAACCGCGGCCTTCTGCTGGTGCATGCGGCGGATTTCCGCCGGGCCTTCGCTGATGCGCACGTCGGCGATGGCACGCAGGGGGACGTTCAGCCCCAGGCCGTTGCGTACGTGGATGCGGCGGATCTTTTCCACCTGGTCGCGGAAGTTTTCTGAAATGCGCACCCGGATATCCACTTCCCGGTCACTCTCAATAAATTGGGTGGCCACGTTGCCTTCGATCTTGTCCCGCAACTGTTCGCCCACGCTGTTGATGGTCATGTTCTGTGAGGCCAGCACGGCGCGGTTGAACAGGATCTGCACTTCGGGGTAGCCTTCTTCCATGGAGGATTTGATGTCGATCAGGCCTTCAATACCGCGCATTTTCCCTACAAGCTCGTCCGAAACCCGTTTTAATTCGTCCAGGTCGTTGCCGGAGATGACCACCTCCAGCGGCGCCTTGAAAGAGAAGAGGCGGGGACGGTAGACTTTTATCTTCAGGTCCCGCATGGAATCCAGCTCGGATCGTACCCGGTTCATAACTGCTTCTTCCCTTTTTCCCAGAATGCCCGGCTTGAGACGGATGGTGAGCTCGGAGAGGTTTTCCCTTTCTTCCTGGAAAGAGATACCGCCCCGGGAGCCTTTACCCATCAGTTCATAAACGCTTTCCACTTCGGAATAATCCTGCAGGCGGCGCGTGATTCCGGACACGGTTTCGGTGTTTTCCGCCAGCGAAGTGCCCGGAGTGAATTCGATGTTGACCAGGAATTCCCCCTGAGAAATCACGGGGATCAACTCCTGGCCCATGAAATTGAAGGCCGTGATGGACAACAAAAAGATGCCGAGTACGGTGAACAGAATCAGGCGGCGCCGGGACAGGGAGCGTTTCTGTATTCGTCCGTACCAGGCAAAAGCCCGCTCATACACCCGGTCCAGAGGACGGAAAACACGCTGGAAAAGGCGGTTGATGTGATCTTTCGAGTCTTCTCGCCGCAAGGCGGTATACAGCATGGGCACCAGGGTCAACGACACCACCAGAGAGGCCAGCAGAGAAAACGTCACCGTCAGGGCCATGTCGCGGAACAATTGCCCGGCCACACCTTCCACGAATACAATAGGGAAAAAGACCGCAACCGTGGTAAAGGTTGAGGCGGTAACGGCGCTGGCCACTTCGGACGCGCCGGTCAGGGCCGCGTTGTACAGGTCTTTGCCCTGCTCGCGTTGGCGTTGGATGGACTCCAGTACCACGATAGAGTTGTCCACCAGCATACCGATGCCCAGGGCCAACCCACCCAGGGAGATGATGTTGAGCGTGATGTCGAAAGAAAACATGAGAAAAAAAGTGATGATAACGGAGATGGGAATGGCCAGGCCGATGATAATGGTAGTGCGCAGGTTTTTCAGGAAGTAGAGGAGCACCAGTATGGCCAGGATTCCGCCCATGATGGCGGTGTTGATCACCTGGTTGATTGTGCTCTTGATAAACCTTGCCTGGTTGGTGATGAGTTCGTATTCCAGGCCGCGGGGGCTGAGGATGTCGTTTTCCACTTTTTTCAGCCGGGCAGTCAGGGCATCCGCCACCTTGACGGTGTTGGCGTCCGCCGCACGGTATACCGCCGCCTCAATGCATTCCCGGCCGTTGATGCGGGAAATCACTTTGCGCTCTTTGTATCCGCGGAAGACTTTGGCCAGGTTCCCCAGTTTGATGGGAATGTTGTCGCGTTTATCGATAATGATTTCGTTGATCTCGTCCACGGTCTTGAATTCGTTGACCGTGCGCACCAGGTATTGGCTGTCCTCCTGTTTCAGAATCCCTGCAGACAGGTTGACGTTTTCCTGGGCCAGGCGTTGGGCCACCTGGGCGACCGAGATATTGAGCAGGCTGAGTTGGCGTTCATCCAGATCGATGTGGATCTCGTCTTCCAAACCGCCGGAAATGGAACAGGAAGCCACGCCTTCAATGCTTTCAATCGCCTGCTTGATGTCGGTTTCCGCCAGGTAACGGATGCGACCCAATCCCGGTTCTCCGGTGATGCCCAACTTGGCGATGGGCTCGGTGTTGGGATCGTAGCGCAGGATCACCGGCTTGCGGGCATCCACCGGCAAATTGAGCAGGTCCAGTTTCTCCCGCACTTTCAAGGTGGCGAAGTCCATGTTGGTGTGCCAGGCGAACTCCACGGTGACTTCAGACATTTCCGCCCGCGAGATGGAAGAGATATTGACCACGTTGTCCACGACGCCCACGGCTTCTTCCACGGGTTTGGTGATGATGTGCTCGATCTCGGCCGGAGCCGTCCCGGGGTATTCGGTTTTGATGGTTAGGGTCGGATAGGAAATGTGGGGTAGCAAATTGAGGTTGAGGCGGGAGAAAGAGATCATGCCGAAGATTATGGCGGCCACGGAGAACATGAACACCGTTACCGGGTGGCGAAGAGAGAAATGAACGATTTTCATTTGAGGACGCTGACCTCAACACCGTCTTTCAACATTTCCGCCCCCTGGATGATAATGGTGTCACCCTCTTCCAGACCCTCGACGATCTCCACACGATCGTCTTCAGTGACGCCCACGCTTACGGGAGCGGCAACGGCCTTGCCTTCGCGAAAGCGAAACACCAGTACCTGGTCGCGCTGGTAGAGTACGGCGGTGCGGGGGATGACAAGAGCGTCTTCACGGCTGCGGGTCACGATGTTGACCTCCACGAACATGCCGGGCTTCAGGGTGAGGCTGGAGTCGTTCACTTCAATGGTCACCTTGACCGTGCCCGATTGCACGTCGATGCGGGGGTTGATTAACTTGATGTGACCGGTAAAGGTCCGTCCCGGCAGGGTGTCGGAAGAGATCTCGGCATTCATGCCGGCCTGAAGCTTATTGATGTCCGCCGCGGGCACGAAAACCCGGATTAAAAGGGGAGAAAAGTCCTCAACTGTGTACACGTGCTGGTTGGCGGTGACCCGGTCACCCACCTCAATGAGTCGCTGGGTAACGAAACCGGAAACCGGCGCGCGGATGCGCGTGTAATTCAATTGCAGTTCAAGGTTCTTGAAGTTTTCCGTTTTGTTTTCGAATTCAAGGCGGGACTGGCGGTAGCGTGCTTCAGATGCCTGGAAGTCCATATCGGAGATCAGTTCGTTTTCCTTGAGTTCCTGGTTGCGCTGGTGGTTGTTTTTTTCTTCTTCCAGGGTCAGGCGCGCCTGCTCCAACTGGATTTTGGCCTGCTGGTGGCTGATGCGGATTTCGGTGTCATCCAGGCGGGCGAGGATGTCTTTTTCCCGTACCCGGTTGCCCTCTTCGCGCACCACCTCTTGCACGTAAGCAGACAAACGCGCATAAACGTCCACGCTGCGCTCCGGTTCCACGGTGCCGTTTAGCACCAGGTGCGTACGGATCTCGCCACGGGCCGCCGTGCCCAGCCGCACCAGCGGTTTGTCCCCCCCGCCGGCGCGGCGGGCCATGATCTGACGGGCCTGTTCTTCGGAGATGCGCCCCTCTTTCACCGCCTGTTGCAGCCGCGAAGGCATTTGCGCTTTTTCGCCGCCGGATTTTGCGGCGGATTCACTTTTGGCTTGCGGCGGTGAAGTTTTTCCACCCTCGTTTTTGTCTTTTCCGCAACCGGAAAAGAACAGGACCATGATGGCCGGCACAATAAACGCACGCTTCATATTGACTCCTCGTGGGGAAAGTTCCATTTCACCGGGATTTCGTCTGAATTATACGAAATTTTACCCTGCGTGGTTATGCTTTTAGTGTAACATAATTGTAACAACACCGCGGGGAGATCCGGCGGCGACGCGGGAATGCGCCGCCGCCGCAGGTGTTTCAGTGAATTTGTTTTTCGTACCAACCGGAACGATCGGGCTCCTCAGGATTGGTTACCTTCCCGACAGGGTTCTTTTTCAGTTCTTTCAGCAGGTACTCCACCGCGGTTTCCAGGCTGGGATCTTTCCCCTTGGCCACGGCATCCGGGCGGTCGTAGACTTCCACATCGGGATGGATGCCCACGCCTTCCACCACCCACTCACCGTCGGTGCCCACGATTCCCGACATGGGCACCGCGAAACTGGGGCCATCCACCAGCCCCGGGCTCCAGCCGTATCCGATCAGGCCGCCCCAGGTGCGGGTGCCGATCAGGGGACCTAACTTGTGTTTGCGAAACCAGTAGGGGAAGTTGTCGCCTCCCGAGGAGGAGTAGTGGTTGATGAGCATGACCTTGGGGCCGTCGTGGGCGTACATAGGTTCCGGGCGAAGCCTGAGGTCGCGGCGGTGCCAATAACTCACCACGTTGCGGGAAAGCGCTTCTATCATCTTGCCCGGGCTCCAGCCGCCGCCGTTGTAACGGTCGTCGATGATCAGGGCTTGCTTGTGGCGCAACGCGTACAATCCCTTGAACAACTCGCGGTTGCCGTCCACGGCTGTATCCGGCACATGAATGTAGCCGATGCGTCCGCCCGAGAGGCGTTCCACCATCTCACGGCGCTCACGAACCCAATCCAGGTACATGAGCCGGATCTCGGAAACCACGGGGCGGATCCAGAACGTGCGGGCATCCTTGTCTTTGAGGTCGGCTTTAACGGTGATCTCCACGCGTTGGCCCGCGGTATTTTCCAGAAAGGCGTAGGGATTGTCGTTGAGGCTGACATCGGAACCGTTCAGGCGGATGATGTAATCCCCTTCACGGATATCCACGCCCTGCTCGGTCAGAGGGGAGCGGGTCTCTTCGTTCCAGTTTTCACCCGCAAAGATGTGCTGGATGCGGTAGTGTCCGGCTTTTTCATCAGCCGCAAGTACGGCCCCCAGCAGGCCGGTATCCACCCGTTTTACGCGCTTGAAATCCCCCCAGTTCACATAGGTGTGGCCGGCATTCAGCTCTCCCACCATCTCACCGAAAATATAGTCCAGATCGGCGCGATGGGCCACGTGTTCCAGCAGGAGAGCGTATTTCTCTCGGATTGCTTCCCAGTCCACGCCGTGCATGTTGCGCACGTAGAACCAGTCCCGGAAAATGCGCCAGCCCTCGTTAAAGGTCTGGCGCCACTCTTTGCGGGGATCAATCTTCATGCTGAGGTGTTCCAGGTTCAGTTTTCCGGCGCCTTTTTTCTGTCCCGGTTTCACCTCCACGATGCCGTAACCCCGGCCGGCTGCCCGGTACAAAAGCTTTTTGCCGTCGCGGCTGACATCGTATCCCTGGATGCCTTTAAGCACCGCCTTGGCCTGCTTTTTTTCGAGGTCAAAATGGAATAATTCGTCGCCTTTGGTATAGAGCAGCGCGTTTTCAAGGGCCACCAGGCCCCGGTAGTTGTCGGCATCCAGCGGCAGGACCACCACCCGGTCCGCCAGGTGGTTGAATTCAATGCGCGTTTCCGCTTTTTCGCTGGTTTTTTTTTGCCTTCAGACGCTTTCTTTTGGTGCGGATCTACTTCACGGTCGTTTTGCGGCGGGAACAGGGGCGGGGTATCCGTGGTCAGGGGGACGGCATAGATGCGTTCCGCCCGGTTGTAGATGAAATCAAATTCGTAGTTGGAAAAATTCATGCGGAAATCGCGCTTGGAAACAAAAAACAGGTAGCGACCACAGGCGGAGAATTCGGGCGCGTAGTTGTCAAAACCATCATGAAACAGCAAATGGCTTGTTTGCTTTTCCACAGAGTAAACGTAGAGGGAATCCAAAAAATTGTCACCGCTCTTGGAATACGCGATCCACTTGCCGTCGGGTGACCAGGCGCAATCTGTAATATCTCCACGCTCGCCCTGGTCCACTATGGTGATTTTACCCGAAGCCACATCAAGCAATTGAAGCTTGCGGTTCATGTCCGCGAACAGCAGGCTGGCGCCGTCGGGCGACCAGGAAGGCGGGTATTTCCACACTTTGTGGTCGCGGGTCAACTGGCGCGGCGGGGTTTTGGCAGCCGGATCAAGCAGGAAGATCTCGTAATCTCCGGTGCGGTCCGATATACAGGCGATGGCTTTTCCATCCGGAGACCAGGCGGGAAACATTTCCCGCACACCCTGGGAACGTGTCAGGTTATAGGTGATGCCTTTTTCCGCGGGCACGGTATAAATATCTCCGCGGGCGTCGAAAACCGCCCGTTTGCCGGATGGAGAGATGGCGTAGCCGAATCGCGACACGAATTCAGCGACATTGCGGAACCGGGGCAGGGTTTGCGGTCGATCCGAGGCAATGCGTACGGAAACGGCCCGGGTTTCTTCAGTGGCGGTATCCAGGACATGAATGCGTCCGCCCTTCTCAAATGCCAGCAAGCCGTTGTGGCCGGAGGGCCACAATACGTCGTTGTCGCTGAAGCGGGTGACCTCGCGGGTATTGCCGCTTTCCAGGTCGTGGGCGTACCAGTTCAGCCTTAGATTGCGGTCACTGGTGAAGTAGATGGTATTGCCGAACCAGTAGGGATGCTGGTCCGTTCCCGCAAATGTGGTCAGGCGCCGGGCCGAGTCCTTTTCCAAGTTGTAGATCCAGATATCCTGGGCGCGGCCGCCCCTGGTGCGCTTCCAGGTGCGGAATTCGCGCGAGATGGGAGTGTAAACGATTTGTCGTCCATCCGGAGAAAAAGAACCAAAGCCGCTTTCCGGGATGGACAATGGTGTTTCCAATCCTCCCTCCACGCTGACCAGGAAGTATTTGCCCATGCGCTTGCCGTAGGGGGTGCGGTTGGCCCGGACCAGGATACGGCGGCTGTCGGGTGTCCAATCCAGCACGATGTGGTCGAAACCGCCGCGCGGAGGCATGATTCCCACGTCGTTGTACCAGGTGAGTTGCCGGGGCGTGCCGCCGTCGGCGGGAATCACGTACACCTGGCGTGAGCCGGAGTACTCGCCGGAAAATGCGATCCACTTGCCATCCGGTGAGATGCGCGGAAAAATCTCCATGCCCTCGTGGGATGTGAGGCGTCGGGCGTTGCCCCCCGCAGCCGGCACGGTCCAGATGTCGCCGGCGTATGCGAACACGATGCGATCCCCGTTGATGTCGGGGGTGCGCAGCAATCGCGCTTCTTTGTCTTCAGCGGCCAGGTAAACGGCCAGCGTGAATACCAGTATGGCAGTGATAAATTGTTTCATGCATCCTCCTGGGGGTTATTGGATCCGTTTTGCCGGTAACGGCTGCGCGGCCCGAATATTCTCTATACGGGGAGCGGCCGGGTTGGTTCAGGTTGCGGAATGAAGCGGATTTTCGAAAGTTCGCAGTAAAGTGTCAGCGCTGTCTTTGAGTCAGTTATAGGCGGCCTGGATTTCAGGGTCCTCCTGCATCAGGGGACCCGCGAGTTCATCCATGTTCATGGCTTTCCAGAAGGGCAGTTTTTCATGGATCTTCATGTACTTTTCCGGAATGGGATGGGTGCCCACCACCACGGGAAGTTCGTAGCGGGCCTCGATGAACTGCTTAAACTGGCGCAGGCGCGGGCAGGGGGGATATCCAACCACCAGGCCCGTGGCCAGGTGGATGGCTTCGGCGCCGTTGCGTTTCATCTCCTCGGGGACGTATTCTACGTTGCCGCCGGGGCAATCACCGCAATAGGAATATCCGACCAGTTCAAGGGATTCTTCGGCGGGGTAAACGGCAAAACCGCCGACCCGTTCCCGCATGGCGCGCAGGCATTTGCCGCCGCCGCAGGTCTGGTAACGTCCACAAATAATGATGCCGATGCGCATGAATACCTCCAAGTTTCACTTTACGCCCTGTTCGTCAGGGAGTCAAACGGGGAAAGTGAAAAGATAAAAGTCGAAAGTCGAAATAAAAATAAGGAAAAAACCCTGTTTATGCTTTTTTCTACTTTCTGCCTTCTACAAGTTCTTTCAAGACCCCAAGCAGTTCATTCCGAGTGCATCCTGGAGATCTTTCAAGATCATCATGCAGCACTCGAGCCTTTTTATTCTTTCTTCCTTATTCTTTATTCAAGGCCCAAAGGGCTGGTGGCCAGGGGCGATTGGCAAGGGAAACCGTAACGCTTTTTTTTTGGATCATTTGGATTTGGGTCATTTGAATTTGTTTGGGATTTAGAATTTGGGATTTGAAATAAGGTGGCAGGAGACAGTGTACGGGCGGTTCGCGAACCGCCCCT
>DSBM01000082.1 GCA_011049425.1 Candidatus Aminicenantes bacterium | reverse complement strand
TCTCTATAGAGATGATCCGCCCAGGCCAGGGCTGAATTCACCAATTCTTCCTTGTTGGAGGCGTATTCCATCAACCACGCAGATACCTGGCCTGCAAGATGTTCTTCCGGGACCCAGTCCCGCACGAATGATCGCCCGGACAGGATACCCCGGCCCAAAAAGAAAACGGGCTTTCCCCGCAATGTGGCTTCAAAGCCGACCGTGGAGTTGATGGTGGCCACCAGGTCAGAGACCTCGACGGCATCCAGCACATGGATGTCTTCCGTCACCAGGCCACGCTCGCCGACAACCCGGCGGAATTCATCCGCTGAGACATGTCCTTTCGGATGGGGTTTGACCAGGAAAAAGTACTCATTCGGCAGGTTCCGTACCAGGAAATCCAGCGCTTCCCTGGATCCGCAAAAATTGGGGGAAAAACTGATGATGTTACTGTCACTATCCACTTGCCCGGGAAAAAAGACAATGTTTCGTCCCTCCGCTTTTTCCTTGAGTCGTTCCAGCTCCCCTGCTTTCATTCGTTCGGGCTGACCCCACGCGCTACAGCCCGCGTGATCCCATTGACGGATCGTATCCCGCATCACGGTTACACGCCCCGGCTCAGGTGCCGGTTCAGGAACCTGAAGCAGGGAAGAAGCCCCGTTCGTTCCGCACGGATCCAGGGCCCAGCTTCCGGGCATGGCCCCCTTTTCCGCATAATATACAGGCAGGCCCATCTGCGCCGCGACCGCGGCAAACGCGGCACTGCGGTACACGACACCGTTCCAGATCCAGACCTGGTCCGGTTGAACCAGGCGGTACAACGCCCGGGCCTGCTTCATCCATCCCTGGTATCGCGTCCGTACCTGTTCAAGTGAAAATTTTCCTCCGAACCGCACGCGGCAATAACGGAATTCCCGTAGCGACTCTTCCACGGATGGTTCCGCGACCGTGTAATTCGAATACATGCGCCGGAATGCCGGATTGGTGTCGACCCCATCCAGTTCGATCCAGGGCCCTCCCAACTCCCGTGCCGCCGGTCCATCGCTCAGGAAAACAACTTCCGCCGACAGGGAATCAAGCACATGCATGAGGTCCGCGACAGCCTCACGTACCCATGGCTCTCCCCCTGGAAGCAAAAAGGCAATCCTGCACCCGGACATGCGGGTCATGATTTTTCTCCCCCGGCGGTATCTGGAATCAATCCACGTACAAGTTGATCAAAAATCCGGCCTTTTTTTTGCAGTTCTTCACCCGCCAGTCGAATCCGCCGGGATAGTATTTCTGCCTCACGATTCGTCCTTTCAAACAATTCTTCAAATTTATTGTTCCATTTCAACGATTCCAGGTCCAGGTTGAATTCCTGCATATCAAAAAGTGCCAGCGCTCCTGAATTTTTATGCATGTAATATTCACTCCTGGCCAGGCTGATTACCGGAATGTTTTCACCCAAAGCGAAAATCAGGGGATGGTGCTTCATGGCCACACACAGACGCGCCGCTCCGATAACCCCACGCACCACGCGAAAATCATTCTCTTTTACAATCGCCGGCAAAACCAGGTCCAGGCACCGGCGACGCAAGTCTGCAACGGCCGCGTCATCAGCGGGCATCATCGAAATGAGAACCACAGGCAATCCATCCCGTGCCATGCGGCGTACCACCGTTTCGATCTGGTCCAGCAGGGTGATTCGTTTCCCTCGACTCCGTAGCCCCCAATAGTGAAACTGCAGTACGCGATAGCCCTTATCCGCGATATCGGTCGACAGGCCCGCCTTTAACAGGGCTTCACGCAACCGCACCGGATCCGCGGACTCGGAAAAAAGTGCGTCGTCATGAGTCACCATAACCTGACTTCCGACAATACCGGCTTCTTCCAGATCCATCTTAGAAGCGAACGGATCGCGCAAACCGATCAAAGCCGCGCCTGAAAATCCCCAGTGTGCCAGGCGACGCGTGAATCGACCCTGCCAGATGCCGATGGTCTGTCCGGAAAGTACAAGTGGAACCCGAAACAATCGGCACAATCGACCCAACAACGCCCCATCCCATAACCTCGATCGCGTGCTTCCGGTTAAATATCCACCTCCACAAAAGAAAACCATTGATGCGTTCCGAATATCTTGCAGCAGGGCGGATCTTCGCGGATGCAGCATGAACGTTGAGGTGCCGGCACGAACAAGAAGTGCGTTGACATAGATCCCCAATGCCCGGACAAAGAAAGAAAATTTACGACGCCGCGTATTCATTTCATACATGGATGATGTGTCGGCATCAAAAAAGGCCAGCCGCGGGGCTTCGCCTACGGCGCAACCGTGCAAAGCATGCGTGGCATGTGGATCCGGTGTTAGCACCTTTATGAGTTGTTCTGGAAACAACTTTTGCAGTTTCATCCAGGTGGTATGCAACTGGGCTTCGTCTCCCAGGTTGCCGTATCCGTACCCCCCCACCACCAGGATGGGCCCGCGCGTCTTGTTGCGTTGGTAACACGCAAAACGCAACGGACACAATAAAGGGGAAAAAAGTGCAGCCGGTATGCGCAGCATCGTGCGCAACGCATTGCGCACCCGGCTCACCCAGCGGTACAATCGATCATGCGCGGAACCCAGTCGATGAATCCAGCGACGCATCCCCTCGGCCCCGATTCGTGGCCAGGCCCAGCGCGAAAACCAACCCAACAGTCGGTTCCGGGCAAAGCCATTACGCAGATTGCTGGGGGATAACACATTCTGTTTCCAGCGATCATTGACATGCTTTTGTCGGTAACTGGCCGTAAGGACCTGGCTGTTAACAAAAGCGGTTTTGGTCAACTCTTCCAGGTAGAGGCCGGCAGACCCGGAAACGAATTCAGCCCGCAGTTTTTCATCCCGCACCGCGATCAGGGACGTACCTGCAGGATCCTGGGCCCAGGCCGATCCCCAGGCATCTTTTACGGAAAGATCCGCTTCGCATCCCCAGAAATCCGGACAATAGTGGCAGGCGTTGAGCACAAAGGCGTGTGACCGCCAACTTTCCGTAAATGCGCACTCCATGCGGTCAGGGTGGGCAAGAATTTTGCCTGTTTGATCACTAACACGCATTCTATAACGCCCCGCATGGGGAATACCTTCCTTGCTGCGAAAATCCAGGCGAAACGCCCGGCCGGAAGGCAATCCCATTGAACGGTAGAGAAAATCGGTGAAGTTGTGTGAAACATTGTGAGAACACACCAGCGCCAGGAACACCACGTGGTTGTCACGAAAATCAGGATGCTCAACAAACAAGCGCCGGTAGGCCCGGATCACGCAGGGAGTCCCCACAAAGGCCAGGCGCCGGCTCCTGTTTCTGGCGAACTTATTCACAACAGTTGCAAAACACAACGGGGCATAAAAAGAACCCCTGCGATCATCCAATTCAGCGGAACTCGAGGAAAAAACCGCGCGAAAATGGGGACTTCCCTCCAATGCGACAACGGCTTCACCGTGGATAACCCCGTCCAGGCGACCCGAATCCAGCAATTGCCCCAGCCACCGTGTAACCACCCCACCCGAAGCGCTCTTGCGTCGTCCCGGGCCCCGGTCGAATGCCAGATAAAAATCTCGATCCTCCAAGCCGGCCTTCAAAGCATCAGCCGCAGATGAAACAGCCATCGCCCTGGATCTCAATATTTCCCTTGCGTGGGGACAGTATTTCACACAAACACCACAATCCGTGCACTGCAAAGAATCCACGGCCGCAACATATTCGCCCTTTCGCGTAAACTCGACCCTTACGGCATTTACCGGGCAGACCAGCTCGCACACCCCGCAACCGACACATAGACGATACCGTACCGTAGCATGCTGAACGGAACGTTTCACGGCTTACTCTCAAGATTCGGAAGACTCTCCCAACTTGCGTCTTCAAAGTATACGGTGGCCCCGGCCACAAACCTTCTGCTTACTGAAAAAGAAAAGAGATTGCGATACATAGAGAACAAACGGGAATGGTCGGCATCATATACCATCAGGTTGGCCCGGTAAATGCCGTGGTTCAGATTCAATCCGGGAATAGTAAGCCGGACCCGGCCCGGCCCCTGAAAAACACGCTGCTGGAACAACGAGTTCGTCTGGGCAAACAAATGGTCTGACGCATCCAATAAGGTCAGACTCAAACCATAAGGAATCTCGCAATGCTCGGGATCGGTTTCCATAATAAAATCAATTTCGAGACGATTGCCATCCAGGCTGTGCTTTTCCTCCACCATGCGGATCGGTCCTTCGGAACGAATTTCCCGATCTTCGTTATTCGCATTGTTACTGACAGATTCATAATAAGCCAGAATACCCCGGGCCGAGGACCCGATAAACCTTGTTTGTCCCTGACGTAAAAACAAGGTCGTGCTGCATATTCTACCGATCTGGAACATGTTGTGAGAAACCAGGATAATCGCGCAGCGTTTTTTCATTTCATCTATCCGGTTGTAACAACGCCGCCGAAAAGACATATCCCCGACAGCAAGTATCTCGTCAATCAGCAGCACATCAGGGTCACAGTGAACGGCAACCGCAAAACCAAGGCGTACGAACATGCCGGAGGAGTAATGCTTGACCGGCATGTCGAGAAAATCGCCGATGTCCGCGAAAGCCACGATGTCATCGAACCGGGCATCGATCTCTTTTTTCGACATGCCCAGGACGGCGCCGTTCACATAGATGTTTTCGCGGCCGGAAAGCATGGGATGGAAGCCCGCTCCGACCTCGATCAGGGCTCCCACCCGGCCCCGCACGGACACACGACCGGCATCGGGCCAGTAAATGCCGTTGAGCAGTTTGAGGAGCGTGCTTTTCCCGGACCCGTTGGGGCCGATGACTCCCAGGACCTCGCCCCGTTTTACTTCAAGGTCGATCCCCCGCAAAGCCCAGAACTCGTCTTTTCGCAGTAAACCTGACCGGGTGCGCAAGCCGGCCGCGTTGCGCGCGATATCACGCATGCCGTACCACATGGAGCGGCGCAGATTGCGGCAGAATTTTTTTGCGACCCCCTCCACGCGGATCATGGGTTCCATTTGGTTACACCCGCTCCGTTACCCGGGTTTCAGCCAGGTGGAAAACACAAACGCAGACCAGAAAGATGATCACACCCGCGAGAGATGAAATCCAGAACCCGCTCCACTCAGTCGTGTGCCCGGTAAGTGCCAGGTCGCGGGGAACCGAGACCAGGAAATAGAGGGGATTCAAAGCCGTAATCCGCGACAAGGTGCCCGAGGCCGGCCGGGGGTACAGCACCGGCGTCAGGAACATCAGGAAAGTCATCAGGACGCCCAAGGCGTTTCCCACATCGCGCATGATGCCGTTCAAGATGGATAAGATGAAACCCAAGCCCAGGGTGGTCAGCATCAGGGGCAACAACAGGAAAGGCAGGAAAGCGATCCATATGGAAGGCGTGACCCCGAAAAGCAGGCACAGCAACAGGGCCAGCAGCCATTGTACGGCGAACGCCGCCAGGCATTGGGAGAACGCCGCGATCACCAGTGACTTTCGCGAGAAATTGATCTTCATGATCATTGATCCGGCCCGGACCAGGGAGTTGGACGCACCCATGACGCCCGTAGAGAAAACCTGCCAGTTTGCCACGCCCAGTACGGCGAAAACGGGATAGGGGACGGAGGTATCGCCCAATCGGAAAACCCCGGAACGGTTCAAAAGCACAAATGTGCCCACACTCACCAGGGGGATCAGCACCGCCCAGAAAATCCCGAACGCCGATTGCTTGTACAAAGCCAGAAAATCCCGGCGGAACAACTGGAAGGTCAACCAGCGGTTGGCCCACAGTTCGCGCAGGATATCGGGAAAAATCCGCCACCAGCCCCGGGCAATCAGGTTGTCGGGCTCATAGGTTCGCAACGGCAATTCAGTGCCCTCCTTCATTACCCCTCAACAGCCAATATAGCACAATTCCAGGTTATCAAAAACGGTTTCAGACTGTTTTCCATTCCGGTTGATGTCTACGTTGACTCGTCGGCAAAAGGTTCATTTGACAAATCCAGCGCACGAAGATATCTTCTAGCCATGCGCAGGTATACTTTCCGCATGAGTTCAAGTATTCGCGTGACCGCCCGGAAAGCGTAAACATGAAAATCGCAATCTGGCATAATCTGCCCAGCGGGGGGGCAAAGAGAGTCCTGTTTGATCAAGTTGGGGGCCTTCTGGCAGCGGGACATACAGTGGAGGCCTGGTGTCCCGATACCGCTGATTCAAGCTTCCTGCCTTTAACGGATCTGATCCCGGAACACAGGATGCCCTTGCCTCGCAGACGAGAACTGAATCCGAAAATTTTCCGCACATTGGCATACTATCACAACCGGGTCACAAGGTGGTCTCACCAGCTCGATCAACATTGTAGAGATTGCGCGAAAAGGATTAATGATTCGGCATTTGATTTGCTGTTTGTGTGTTCAAGCAAAAAAAGCCATATCCCCCCCATCGGCAAATATGTAAAACTTCCAACCCTTTTTTATTTTCATGAGTCGGCCAGATATCTCTACGAGGCTAGCCCGGTTCTGCCCTGGGCGGCGCCGCATGCCAAATTCTACTGGCGTGACATGGCCATCTGGATCAAGCACTGGATAAAACTCCACTATCTGGGCATTCAAATGCGTGAAGAGCGCGAAAACATCATGGCTTTTGATACGATCTGCGTGAATTCCCTGTATTCAAATGAAAACCTGAAGCGGGCCTATGGTATCAATGGACATGTCTGCTATCCCGGAGTTGACTCAGCCAAGTTTCACGTTTCAAACAAAACGCGCGAGAACATGGTGATTGGTATCGGTGCTTTTCAGCCCAACAAAAACATTGAATTTGTCATAAAGGCCATTGCGAAAACCGAGAAACCTCAACCGTCCCTGGTATGGGTCGGCAACACAAGCAATGAGAGGTACTTTTCAGAACTGAAGTCATTATCCGGTCATCTTGAAGTCAAATTTGTTTCCAAGTTGCGTATCAGTGATGAGGAAATAGTTATGCTACTTCAGCGTGCGAAAGCCATGGTCTATGCGCCCAATTTGGAACCCCTAGGTCTGGCTCCTCTCGAAGCAGCCGCATGCGGATTGCCGGTCATCACTGTTGCTGAAGCGGGGACAAGAGAAACAGTTGTTCACAACAAGACCGGTTTATACGCTGACCGCAACATTGAGTCTTTCGCAAAAAAAATCTCTATGATCATCAACAATGAAGCTTTGGCAAGAACCCTGGGAGAGAACGGGCGTAAGATGGTGGAATCACACTGGACCTGGGAAAAATCCATTCAAAATCTGGAAAACTCAATGCTCAGCACCATCGCCGAATACTCCTGTAAAGACCCTTCGTCTCCGCATCAGGCGATTCATTAGGATGTACGACTCATT